>JAHDQF010000004.1 GCA_018433945.1 Proteiniphilum sp.
ACCCCCCAGACGACCATAATGTTCAACCGGTACGGCTCCGTTCACCGCCAGGCGCACATCCTCCACCATCTGACCGGCATTGAGCTCGACAGAAAGCATCCCCTTCGTTCTGGAGGCATACGCTTTCAGCACTTCCGAGGGGAAGGGCCAGAGGGTGATGGGGCGTAGCAAACCGACCTTGATCCCCTCGGCGCGCGCCAGCTCGATGGCCTTCATGCAGATGCGGGCAGCTGAGCCGAAGGCGACCAGCAGGTAGTCGGCATCGTCGCACTGCACCTCCTCGTAGCGCACCTCCTGCTCTTCTATCACACGATACTTGGCCTGGAACCGCTCGTTATTTTTCTCCATCACTTCCGAGTCGAGCTCGAGGGAGGTGATCACGTTGGGTGCCCGGTCGGGTGTCCTGCCCAGTGTGGCCCAGGGGCACTGCTCACGTATCTCTTGCTCGGTGCGCCTGCTGCGTTGTTCCGGCAACCGAACCTTCTCCATCATCTGGCCGATCACCCCGTCGGAGAGGATCATCGCCGGGTTGCGGTACCGGAAGGAGAGCTCGAAGGCGAGTGCCACGAAGTCAGCCATCTCCTGCACCGAGGCGGGGGCCAGCGTGATGAGGCGATAGTCGCCATGACCTCCCCCCTTCACCGTCTGGAAGTAGTCGGCCTGCGACGGTTGTATGGTCCCCAAACCGGGGCCGCCCCGCTGCACGTTCACAATCAGTCCGGGCAATTCCGCTCCCGCCATATAGGAGATCCCCTCCTGCATGAGGCTGACACCGGGACTGGAGGAGGAGGTCATCACATATTTGCCGCAGGCGGCACCACCATAGACCATGTTGATAGCAGCCACCTCGCTCTCAGCTTGTAGCACCACCATGCCGGTAGTTTTCCAGGGAGCCTGCTCCATCAGTGTTTCAATGACTTCCGACTGGGGGGTGATGGGGTAGCCGAAATAGCCGTCCACCCCGTAGCGGATCGCTGCATGGGCGATGGCTTCATTTCCTTTCATCAATTGGATTTCTTCTGACATCGTTGACTTTTTTAAAGATTAACAACAGGATTGACCGGTTCTGACACTTTTTTTCTGTAGATCGTGAGGCAGTCATCGGGGCAAACATAACCACAGTTGGTGCAGCCGTTGCAGGCATCGGGATGCTTCATATAGACAAAATGATAGCCGTGGTTGTTCACCTCTCGCGGCTGTAGTTCCAGCACATCGGTGGGACAGGCAACGACACAGAGGTTGCATCCCTTGCACCGTTCCGTGTTTACCTCAACATAACCCTTTACTTTAGCCATTATCGGATTTGTTTTTAATAAAAATGAATGAATACAAATATAGTGTTTATTTCGAAAGAATTCAATTTTAACAAGCACTTTTTTCTGACATTAGGTAAGCAAAAGATTCCTTTTTGTCAATTCAGCAATGCTCTCGCTCAGCAGCCGGTATATCTCGCGGGTGCGTGCATCACCGATCAAGGTAAGATGCTTGCGCATCACGCTCTCATCGCCGCGGATGGCGGGACCGGTCTGAGCTGCTACCGGCGCCATATCAGTCACTTTGGCTGCGGTTTCACCAATCAGTGGCAGCAGCACCTCGAACGGGATATCCTCCTTTTCGATGATCTCCGCCGAAAGGGCGTAGAGATGGTTGACGAAGTTACAGGCGAAGACGGCAGCCAGGTGCAGCCTCATTCGTTTTTCTCCCGGCATGCGATAGACACACCGGGAGAGGCTGGCTGCCAGCTCTTCCAGCATCGCTCCGGTCTCCGGGTTGCTCCCCTCGATAAAGAGGGGAATGGCCTCAAAAGATGGTTCCCTATTGCGGCTGAAGGTCTGCAGCGGGTAGAAGACCCCGTAATCGGCCTTTCGGGAAGCAAAGAGTTCCATGGAGAGGCTGCCGGCCGTGTGCACCCATACGCCGCCTGTTTCAGGCATACGGCCGATCACTTCCGGCAATGCATCATCCTTGACAGAGAAAATATAAAGGTCGGCGTCAGGGGAGATTTTCCCCGTATCAGTGAGCGGCGCAGCCCCTACCCTGCGAGCAAGGTCGGAAGCATGACCGGGTGAGCGGCTCCAGATCTGCAGGATAGTATGTCCCGCCTCAAAGAGTGCCCTTGCAAGGTGTGTAGCAACGTTTCCGCTACCGATAACAGTGATCTTCATGCTCCTCGTTTTTTTATTTGTATCATTGATGCCTATCGGCCGCAATTATCTTCACCCCGGCCCTCTCAATGCCGGTCAGTGGTTCATCGGCCATCAGATGGTGGAGCCGTATCTCATAGCTCCTGATGCTGTCAGAAGGCAGGAACTGCAGCCAGGGTTGTGAGAACTGGTGTAGTCCGCCGGCACTGCCGCCAAGGCTTCGCCCCGACTCATCGGCCAGCAACAGCCGCAGGGTGTCGGACCGGAAAAGGGTGTCTGCAAGGTTCTGTTCCACCCGCAGCCAGAGGTCCCGGTAACGATAGCTGTTGTTCGTGGTGATCTCAAGTGAGACCTCCAGTGGCTGGCTCACTGGTAAGGTGAGGGAGTCGATATTGAAAAAGAGGGCGGAGTCGTGGCTCCACTCACCCCTCTCGATGAACCGGAACCGGTAATAGAGCTCATCACCGGTGCAGGAGAGCGCCGGTAGCAGCAGGATAGCGGCCAGTGTAACCAGTACCATCCTACTCTTTCTCTTTCTGTTTACCCGAACGCTCCTCATTAGGCGACCTGTGGTTTCACGCTCTGTTGTCTCCCCCCTCATGGCCGGGTCGTTTTTTACGCGGCTTTCTCTTTTTGCGGGGTTGATGCTGACGCTCCCCGTCGAAGCGGGTGATGCTTTGATCCAGCAGGTCAGTCTGATAGGAGGTCTCTTTACCGCTGTTCTGGCTGATCTCAGCTGACAGCATCAGCGGTTTCTTCCCATTCCTGTTCATGGCGATGATCTCCTGCACGCGATCCTTGTGAATCGTCTGCAGGTTGCTCCCGTTGAACTTATCGGTGGAATAGGTCATCATACCCGAAAAGACATCGGTCTTGAAGTGATGATAACTGGCATCTTTCGTTTCCAGCACGATCTCACGTGAGGGAAGCGTGCGTTGTGCCTCCACATAGGCATCCACCTCGTAGTTGAGGCAGCACTTCAGCTTGCCACACTGGCCCGCCAGCTTCTGCGGGTTGATGGAGATATCCTGGATGCGGGCGGCAGAGGTGGAGACCGAGACAAAGCTCGATATCCAGCGGCTGCAGCAGAGCTCGTGTCCACAGGGGCCGATGCCCCCAATGCGGCCGGCCTCCTGGCGTGCTCCGATCTGTTTCATCTCAATCTTGACACGGAACTCGGCTGCCAACACCTTGATCAGCTGCCGGAAGTCGACACGTTCATCGGCGATGTAATAGAAAATGGCTTTGTTGCCATCACCCTGGTACTCCACATCACCGATCTTCATCTGCAATCCAAGCTCTTCTGCAATCTGGCGGGAACGGATCATGGTGGGCTGTTCGCGCGCCTTGGCCTGTTCATACTTCTCCAGGTCGGCCGGCCGTGCAAGACGGTAGATACGGCGCAGCCCACCGTTGGCATCCTCGCGGAAGTTGTTCTTCTTCATCTGCAGCTCCACCAGTTTGCCGGTGAGGGTGACCGTGCCAATGTCGTGGCCGGGCAGCGACTCCACCGCTACCAGGTCGCCCAGCGTGAGATCCAGGTCGTTGCTGTTGATGTAATAGCCCTTTCGGGTGTTTTTGAACTGCACCTCTACCATTTTGGTCGCCTGCTGAAACTCAGGGAAATCGTGCAGCCAGTCGTAAACATGAAGTTTATTGGTATGCCGGGTACATCCCTTGCACCCTTTGGTATTTCGTTCGGTCACCGTCTTCAGGGGGGTGATATCCGACAGTTTGTCAGCAAGTTGTTCTTTATTCATAGTGAAAATATATCATTGATCGCACTCCTCTTATGATAGAGGAAGCTATACTTTTTGATGAAATCTGATCTTAATCAAGATGCAAGGTACAAAATTATTTTTTTAATAACACCGTAACTTTTAAACAAAGATCAAGGAAGATGATTTTCGCATTCCCGTTCTGTTCTATCTGCCGGTGTGCAAGCGAAAACTCCTCGTTGAAAGCTTCGATGTTGCGCTCATTGATAAAGGGGGCAAAACGCTCTCCGAACTGCTGTTCATCGCTGTTCAAATAAACGATCCCGGGCATCTTCAGGTTGCACACGAAGTATTCACGGAAGAGTTGCAGGGCGTAGAGCAGGAAGCTCTTCTGCCGCTCACGGCCCATACCGGCAAGGGTTGCGGCCACCTCTTTGATCGCCTTGATGTTGCGCGACACAGCGGCACGCATCATCTCTTTGAAGAGATCGAACTGATAGGCCCTCTCCTCTGAAGAGCTGATCAGCTCAATGGCACGGGTGAAGCTGCCATTGGCGATACGGGCATAGCCATAAGCCTGGTCATGATCCAGATGGAAAGACTGTTCGATAGCAGCCGTCATCTCATCCATCTCAATGGCCCGTATCTGGAGCGGCTGACAGCGCGACCAGATGGTCTGCAGCACGTTCTCCCGGTCATCGGAGACCAGCAGAAAAACGGTATTGGCCGGTGGTTCCTCCACCATCTTAAGCAGCTTGTTGGCACAGCTCTCATGCATCTTCTCCGGTAGCCAGACGATCATCACTTTGTAAGGTGCCTCATACACCTTCAGGTTAAGCTTGCGGATGATCTCATCGCTCTCCCTGGCATAGATGAGCCCCTGCGCGTTCTGAGCATCAATAAAGGAGAGCCAGCTGCTCAGGGTGAAGTAACGGTTCTCCAAGAGAAACTGACGCCACTCAGGGAGGTACTCGTCGCTCACCTTCGATTTGACCACCGGGTAAACGAAATGGAGGTCCGGGTGCGCAAGCTTGTCGAACTTGTGGCAGGAGGGGCACTCGCCACAGGCATCGTCGACACCTCGGTTGGAGCAGTTGAGGTAGCGGGCATAGGCAATGGCGAGCGGCAGCTTACCCACCCCCTCAGGGCCGTAGAAGATACGTGCATGGGGGATGAAGCCACGCTGCACCGACTCAATGAGTTGCCGTTTCACATCATGCAATCCTATGACATCACGAAAATACATCAGTATATCTCTTTCGCTACCCGCCAGACGCTCTCGGTAGCCATCAGCGAGTAGAAGTGAATAGAGGGTACGCGGTGTGCCACCAACTCGCGGCACTGTGCAATGCACCACTCCACGCCAACCTCTTTGGCCTCCTCATCGTTCCTGCACTTGCGCAGCTCCTTCTCCAGCGGCTCCGGTATCTCGGAGCGAAAGATCTTCGGCAGCACGGTGAGCTGGCTCAGCAGGTGGATCGGCTTGATGCCCGGAATGATGGGGATGGTGATACCGGCGGCGCGACAGCGCTCCACGAAAGCGAAGTACTTGCTGTTATCGAAGAACATCTGGGTGACCAGGTAGTCGGCGCCGTTGTCGGCTTTCATCTTGGTATAATAAATCTCCGACTCCATGTTGGGTGACTCCTCATGTTTCTCCGGGTAGCAGGCCATGCCGTAGGAGAAAGGGGTCTCAGGCGGATTGAAGGAGGAGCCATCGAATGCGATGCCCCGGTTGAAGTTGTTCACCTGCTCTTGCAAGCCGGTGGCATGTTCGTGGCTATCCATGCTGCGTTGATGTGCATCGAGCTTCTTGGTGTCGCCCCGCAGCAGCAACAGATCGGTCACCCCGAGAAAAGAGAGGTCGATGAGTGCATACTCGGTCTCCTCTTTCGAGAAACCTTGTGAAATGATATGCGGCACGGCACGGATGCCATAGCGGTGCTGGATGGCTGCAGCGATGGCTACCGAGCCGGGGCGTTTGCGGACGCTGATTTTCCGGCAGACACCATTCTCATCCTCCCGGTAGATGATCTCGCTATGGTGCGTGGTGATGTTGATAAATTTCGGATCAAACTCCTTCAGCCGGTCGATCGTGCGAAACACCTGTCCGATGCTGTTTCCCTTGAGTGGAGGAAGCAGCTCAAACGAGAAAGTGGTCTGTTGTGTTTTGTCTATCAACTCCGAAATCTTCATCATATCATTGGTCACTAATGGTTATACCCGTTGATGCATAAATTAAAAGATTGCCCTGATCAGATCCATGCCGTTGGCGTAGAGCACCAGGGCGAAGAGGAGGATCATACCCGCAATCTGGGCATACTCCATGAACTTCTCGTTGGGCTGGCGGCGGGTGATCACTTCGTAGATAAGGAACATCACATGTCCGCCATCGAGTGCCGGAATGGGCAGGATATTCATGAAAGCGAGGATCACCGAGAGGAAGGCAGTCATCATCCAGAAAGCCTGCCAGTTCCACTGTGCCGGGAAGAGGCTTCCGATTGCACCGAAGCCACCCAGAGAAGAGGCTCCTTCTTTGGTGAAGACATATTTAAACTGTGCCACATAGTCCTTCAGTGTCTGAACTCCCATCCGGATGCCCGCGGGGAATGATTCGAAGAAGCCGTAATGCAGGGTCTCGGTGCGGTAGATCTGGGGTGCCGACATGGCGTAGAAGCCAAGGGTGCCGGCACTGTCTACCGCGACGGTGGTGCTCTGCAGAGCGCCGTTGCGGTAGAAGTGGAGTGTCACCTCGCTGTTGCGATGGTTGTCGAGGGCGGCACGCAGGTCGCTGAAAGCGGGGGTGGCGATGCCGTTGACAGCCGTGATGCTGTCGCCCTGTTGCAGTCCGGCGCTATGGGCAGCACTCCCCTCAATGGTCTGGTAAACCACTGCCGGCACGCGGTAGGCAGCAAAGCCCTCCTTGTCGGTCAGCAGCGACTGCATCAGCCCCTCGGGGATGGTGAGTACCACCTCTTCACCGTTGCGCAGCACCGTCACGCTGTCGGCATCAGCGATATCGAGCAAGGTGCGCACGCCAAAGCGTTCCAGCTCCTTATCATCGGCACGAAGCAGGATGTCGCCATCCTGGAAGCCGGCATTTTTTGCAGCCTGGCTATACTCCATGCCCTGTGTTACGTTGCGCAGAGGCAGGTAGGTGTCGTTCCAGGCGAAGAGCGCCATCGAGTAGATGAAAAAAGCGAGCAGCAGGTTGAACAGCACCCCGGCAACCATCACCAGCAATCGTTGCCATGCCGGCTTGGCGCGGAACTCCCAGGGTTGGGGCGGGAGCGCCATCTGTTCTTTGTCCATCGACTCGTCGATCATGCCGGCGATCTTGACATAGCCACCCAGGGGCAGCCAGCCCACCCCATACTCGGTCTCGCTGCCTTTCGGCTTGTAGCGGAACAGCGCGAACCAGGGATCAAAAAAGAGGTAAAACTTCTCCACCCTGATCTTGAACAACCGGGCAAAGAGGAAATGACCGAACTCATGGATAATGACCAGTATGGATAGACTCAGGATGAGTTGCAGTGCCTTGATAAGAAATATTTCCATTGATTTGTTAGTACGTTAGTATGTTAGTATGTTAGTATGTTAAGGGGCCAGCTCACTGAAGATGGCGCGGGTCTCGGCATCCGATTGAAGGTAGTCGTCGAGCGTAGGGGACTGCACAAACGAAGCTTTCTGCATCGTCTGGGCTATCAGATAGCTCATCTCGGTGTAACCGATCCGTTCCTTCAGGAAGAGCTCAACGGCCATCTCGTTTGCGGCATTGAGGATGCAGGGCATGTTGCCGCCTGCACCAATCGCGTCGTAGGCGTAGGTGAGATTGGGAAAACGCTCTCTGTCGGGCCGCTCGAAGGTGAGCTGCGACAGCGCAAAGAAATCGACCGGCGGGATATCAGACCTGAGCCTCTCCGGGTAGGAGAAAGCATACTGTATGGGCATCCGCATATCGGGCTGACCCATTTGCGCCATCACCGAGTGGTCTTCAAACTGCACCATGGAGTGGATGATCGACTGTGGGTGTATCAGCACCTCGATCTGCGAGGGCTCCACACCAAAGAGCCATTTGGCTTCGATCATCTCAAACCCTTTGTTCATCAGCGTGGAGGAGTCGATGGTCACTTTCGCGCCCATGTTCCAATTGGGATGAGCCAACGCCTGTGCTGGTGTCACTCCTTTGAGCTGCTCACGGGTATAACTGCGAAAGGGGCCTCCCGAAGCGGTGAGCAGTATCTTATCGATGCGATTGTCACCCTCACCGTTGAGGCATTGGAAGATGGCGGAGTGCTCCGAGTCGACCGGCAGCACGGCAGATCTCTTTTCGAGTGCCAGTGAGGTGATCAGCTCACCAGCCACCACCAGTGTCTCCTTGTTGGCCAATGCAATAGTCTTGCCGGCAGCTATAGCGCTGATAGTCGGCTTCAGCCCCGAGAAGCCCACCATGGCGGTGAGCACCATGTCGATCTCCTCATCCTGCACCATCTCCTCAATGGCACGGCTGCCGCACCACACTTTGATGGGAAGGTCGCTGAGCGCCTCTTTCAGCAGGCTATACTTCGATTCGTTGGCGATCACCACCACCTCCGGCAGAAACTGTCTCGCCTGTTCGATGAGCAGCTCCACCCTGTTGTTGGCCACCAGTGCGTAGGCTTCGAACCGGTCAGGGTAGGTGGCGATCACCTCGAGAGCCTGTCTGCCAATGGAACCGGTAGATCCCAGGATTGCTATGTTTCTTTTTTTTACTTCCATTGAGGGCAATTAGGGCCATATCAAGATGCAAAGATAATAAAAAAAGGGATGCCGGGGCCGTTGCCAAGGTGATTTACCCTCCCGGATACATTTCAGCCATCCGCTGTAGCATCTCATCGATGCTGTGGGTTACAACGCGCCTCTCGCCACTGGTGACCACCCATTGGTTCTGCGCCTCATCGACGATCAGGCGGAGAGGGGCATCATCGGTGATATGCCATCCCTTGCGGGAGAGCGCCTTGGTGGTCCAGCGGGCCATCAAGCCAGCGGGATGCTGCACCTCTGTAGTGATCTCCTTGTCGAGTTGCTTCTGCACGACGAAGCTACCATACTCCTTGTCGAACTCATAGGAAGGATGACGAAAGATCTTGTCGAAACTGCCGTTGAGCACCAGATCCTCGGGCGCCCCCACGATGATCCCCTTTTCATTCTCCATGAGCCACAGCTTATCGGCCACCTGCATGGCTGTCTCCAGTTCGTGGGTGGAGATAAAGATGGTCTTACCGGTCTCGCGTGCCAGCTTCTGCAACAGCAGCAGGATATGGATGCGATTGGGCAGGTCGAGGTGTGACGTGGGCTCATCGAGCAGAATCAATGGGGTGTCCTGCGCCAGGGCACGTGCAATGAAGACACGCTGCCGCTCGCCGTCGGAGAGCTCATGGATGTTGCGTTCCCCGAACCCCATGAGGGAAGTCATCGCGATGGCACGGTCGATCACCGCCTGATCTTCGTCGGTAAGACTGCCCAGCCAACCGGTGTAGGGGTCTCTGCCGATGGCGATCAGCTCCCTCACTGTGAAAGAGGCCACCGGCTCTTGTCCGGTCAGCACCACTGAAAGGAGCCGGGCTCTTTTTCTGGGTGTGAGCGAGTGAATCTCATTACCGTTCAGCAGAATGCTCCCTGAGAAGATAGGCTGTAGCGAGGCGATGGAGCGCAGCAAGGTGGACTTGCCGCAGCCGTTCTTACCAATCAGCGCGATCAGCTCACCCTCACGTGCGGTGAGGGTGAGGTCCGACTGTATGATGCGTGGGTCTCCCTGGGTGCGATAGCCGATGCTGACCCGGTTGAGCTGTAGAAAGGGCATGTCTATTCTTTCTGTTTGAGCGGGAGCAGATGACTTGTTTACTCCTCGATCAATCCCTCGGGAATGAACATCTCAAGGGTTCTGTTCGTCTCATCTACGGCAACGATAAAGTCCTCAGTGGCAGGAATCAGATGCTCCTTGTCGCCGTCTCTGACAATGAAAAGCACGTTAATGGTGGCATCATCCACCTCATCGATCACTCCCAGCGTCACACCATGTTGATCGGTAACAGTGTAGCCGGTAAAAGAATGCCAGTCGGCATCCATCTCTTCACCGGATTCAAGCACCAACTCACGCGGCAGCAACACCTCGAGACCGGTGTAACGCGCAGCAGTCTGTTCATCATCCACATCTTCAAATTTGACACGGGCAGTAGTGGCGGTTACAAAGGTGAACGCTTCAACCCGGAAAGGGACCGGAATCCCATCGATCTCCAAGAAATAATCATCTGTATCCAGTTCCGCATACTCTTTCCTATCGAAGAGCAGCACCAGCTCGCCCCTGATACCATGGGGTTTCTGGGTACGGGCTACCGGTAGAAGATTACTTGCGTTGATCATGACCCTATTTCCTGCGTTGATACTTGATATTCTTGAACTTGTCGCGGTTGTTACCGTTCATCTTTACCTCCGGAATGGTGTAATGGCTGCTGTTCATATCGATCTTGCCATTGGATATTTCTTTCAGGTCCTGAAAGATCTTCTCATCATCGACCTCTTTGTTCCACTGAGAATAGGATCGCTTCATCTGGGCAAGAAGCATGCGGATGAGCTGTTCCCGCGGCTCACCCTCCTCCATGTCGGCAGCAATCTTCACCATCTGTTCCAAAATCTTGCCGTAATGGCGATAGCGCATGGTGGGACGGCTGTAATCGAGATGCCCCGGTGCGGAGTAGAGATCCTCTTTCTTGATCACTTCGTAGGGATAATCGATGTCGAGCTTGAAATCAGACATGATGGCCAGGTGGTCCCAGAGGATGTGCTTGAAGTTGTTCACATCGCGCAGGTGTGGGAACATATTGCCCATGATGTCGATGATGGTATAGGCACACCGTTTCCTCTCTTCAGGATCCTTGATGCTCACGCAGTGATCCACCATGTTCTGGATGTTGCGACCATATTCCGGCAAAATCAGTTTCTTTTTTTGTGTGTTGTATTGCATTGTTTTGTATTTTAGCGATAAGCTGTAAGTTGCAAGCGATAAGCTTTTAATAATGAAACGTATGAACGTACTTTCCAACAAGGGACCTTGAATCTTGAACCATGAACTTCAAACCGATTCACCTCCTCACGTAGTAACCTACCTCAGTTTAAGGAGATCTCCCTCCTCAGGGACATATTGATAGCTCTTCTTGTTGAGCCGGTAGAGGTTCCTCAACCGGATGCCATATTTTTGTGAGATGCTGTACATCGACTCGCCCACCTGAACGGTATGGAACTCGTATGGTTTGTCAGCGCGAGCTTTCTTCTTCTGGAAGTAAACGATGTCTCCCTCACTCAGCGGAAAATCGGCGGGCACCTCATTGTACTTCAAGAGATCCTCCTCCTTGAAACCAAACTCGCGTGCAATGCCCGCATAGGTGTCACCGCTGACAGCAATCACGTACACGAGCCCATGCGTGATATATGGCTGATGCTCCCAGATGGCTCTTGAGGCCTCCATACGGCGCTGCTCCTCCCGTTCACGACGGCTCACCCCCTTGCGGTACTTCGGATCATCGTAGCGGTAGAGCTCATAATCCTCAATCAGTTTGATCAGTTTATTGGCATAGGCCCTGTCGGTCGCGTAGCCCAACTTTTGCAGCCCCCTGGCCCAACCCTTATAATCGGTGAGAGAGAGCTCAAAAAGTGCCTGGTAACGCACACCTGCAAGCAGGAACTCAGAGTGATCGCGATAGGAATCCTCAACGCTCTCATAACTGCGGAAGCAGTCGTTAGGGGTATCATCAGCCGCATAGACCGATGGACCGTCCCAATCACGGTGGCACTTGATACCAAAGTGGTTGTTGGAACGACGAGCCAATTCACTCATTCCGGCGCCCGACTCCAGGATGCCCTGTGCAAGGGTGATGGAAGCTGGAATGCGGAAGCGCTCCATGTGTTCCACCGCCAGATCGCCATAACGGTCGATATAGGCTTCGTAGGTGCTCACCCTCTGTTGCCCGGCAAGTGAGGCGGGAACAAATAAAAATGAGAGAATGACAAAGAACGGCAATATTATGCTATATTTGTGATACAATATCTGCATGATCCTATGAAAGAAATCAATTTATCCACAAAGATAGCTGTTTATCCGTTAGAGGAATGCTCCGGCACAGAAAAAAAGTTGATCGAAGCGGCAAAAAATGCAACACATAGAGCCTATGCCCCCTACTCGGGTTTTTCGGTGGGGGCTGCCCTGCTGCTCGAAAACGGGGAGATTGTGAGCGGCAGCAACCAGGAGAATGCCGCTTACCCCTCCGGTTTATGTGCCGAGCGTACGGCCGTCTTTTATGCCAACTCCGCTTTTCCGGATGAAAAAGTGGTTGCAATCGCTATCGCTGCCCATCACAAGGGAGCCTATACCACCGATGTGATCACCCCCTGTGGTGCCTGTAGGCAGGTATTACTGGAAACAGAAAACCGCTTTCAGTCGCCCATGAAAGTATTGATGTACAGCGAAAAAGGCGTTTACATGGCAAACAGCATCAGAGACCTGTTGCCACTCAGCTTTGGGGATGAGATGTTGAGGTGATGGCGTGGCCCTGGGACCATGGGATTGTTGCGCCGGTTTAAAACGATGCTTCGTAGAGTGTCACCAGGTACCACTCATCGTTAATTTTGGAAAAGTAATAGTCGGCATAGATGCCGTTGTTGATGCCACGAATCTCCACCACAGCAGTATCGTCCTTGAAGCGAACCACCTGGTAATACTGATCATATGGACGGGAGAGATAGGTACTGTCGTAGGTGAGGTCGAGCTGTTCCCACTCATATTTACCGATCGACTCCTCCTTGGGGGCCATCCCCTGGTCGCCGGTGTCGGGCACGATCACCCTGATGGGAAACTTGATGCGCTGCAACTGAAAATGCTCATCTTTGCTGAATCGCTCAATGAAACGATTGAACTCCTCTTCCAGTGAGAGCTGATCATCGGTTGTTGCCACTTCGTCCGTATCGGCCCGCGCCGGAGATGTCTGCGCCTTTTCATTTGTCAAGAGGCTGTGATCTCTTTTACCATTTCGGGTACAAGCGATGAGGAGGAGAAATACGCAAAGGGCTAAAAGGAAAGAAATTCTACGATTCATTGCAACAAGGATGGAAATAATTACGCTATACAACCTAAATCTTAGACAAAGGTATAAAAAAAGTTGAAAACCAAATAGTAAAGACCCTTTTTTTGCGGAATTCCATTTCAACCCTTTAGTTTGACGCAAAAGAGAAATAATCGTTATCTTTGTTTCACAAAAACGACACTGAATGAACATTCAAAGAGAAATTGAGGATCTGTTTGCTGCACAAAGAGAGGAGTGGCCACAACTGAACGATGCGATTGTTCTCCTGGAACAGGTGAGGGAGCGATTGTTCTCCTGGAGTGACGATTTCAAAGTGCGACTTCAGTACAATCCCGCAAGGGTGGTCTCTTCGACCGCAAGCATCGCCAAGGAGATGATCAGCAGACGACCCTGCTTTCTCTGTGAAGCCAACCGTCCCGCTCAGCAACGTGGAATACCATTTCTGGGAAAATATGTCATGCTATGCAATCCCTATCCCATCCTGCGAAACCATCTCACCATACCGCTCCATTCACACGTGCCACAACGCATCGGCAAAAAAACGGGTGAGATGTTGATGCTGGCGGAACAGATGCCCGATTATGTGATCTTCTACAACGGTCCCGCCTGCGGCGCCTCCGCTCCCGATCATTTTCATCTGCAGGCAGGGCTGAAGATGCCGGAGCTGCTGCAGGGCGACAATGAGCTGCGGAGCTGCATGATGTTTGAGAGTGAAAGCAGGCAGGAGGTAGAAGAGCTGTTTGAAGAGGTGGTTCATTACCTGCAACTGCGACAGCCTGGTGCAGAGGAGCCGATGATGAACCTGATCGCTTTCACCAGTGAAAACCGGTACCACCTGCATCTCTTTCCGCGCAAGGCTCATCGTCCACGGCAATACAACGAGACCGGAACAAAACAGCTGCTGATCAGCCCCGGAGCCCTGGATATGGCAGGCTTGCTGATCACCGTGCGGGAAGAGGATTTCAATAAACTGGAACAGCATGACATCGAAGATATCTACGCTCAGGTCTCCATGCCGGTCATTTAACATAGAAACATCATCATGTTAGTAGGTTAGTAGGTTAGTAGGTTAGTAGGTTGATAAGTTTATAGTTCGATGTTCAAAACATCACGCTAAAAGCTAACAGCTAACAGCTAAAAATAAAATATATGGAAAATTCCGAAATCATACTCCTGAACATCAACGGGGAGGACAAACCGGGGCTGACAGCAGCTCTGACCGATATTCTGGCAAAACATGGCGCATTCATCCTTGATATAGGGCAGTCTGACATCCACCGCAACCTGTCGCTGGGTATCCTGTTCAAGTCGATGCACCACAACTCGGGTGAGATCATGAAAGACCTGCTCTTCAAAGCCTATGAAATGGATGTCAACATCCGGTTCACTCCCATCTCGGAAGAGCGTTACTCCAACTGGGTGAGTATGCAAGGCAAGAACCGCTATATCATCACCCTGTTGGGCAGGATCCTTACGGCCAAACAGATTGCAGCCGTCTCGCACATCATCGCAGCACAGAACCTCAACATCGATAACATTGTGCGGCTCACGGGACGCATCCCGCTCAACGAGGAACAACGCGCGCCCAAATCCTGTGTCGAGCTTTCGGTACGAGGCACCCCGAACGATCGCCAGCAGATGCAACAATCGTTCCTGGAACTGTCGTCCGAGCTCAACTTCGACATCTCTTTCCAGGAAGAGAGCATGTTCCGCCGCATGAGGCGCCTTATCTGCTTCGACATGGACTCCACGCTGGTACAAACCGAGGTGATTGATGAGCTGGCCACAAGGGCGGGTGTGGGTGACCAGGTGAAAGCGATCACCGCGTCGGCCATGCAGGGGGAGATCGACTTTGAGGAGAGCTTCCGGCAGCGGGTGAAGCTGCTCAAGGGTCTCGATGTAAAGATGATGCGCGAAATCGCTGAGCAGCTACCCATCACCGAAGGGCTTGAGCGACTCATGAGGGTGTTGCAAAAAGTGGGGTTCAAGACAGCCATCCTCTCAGGAGGATTCACCTACTTCGGCAATTACCTGAAAGAGAAGTATGGCTTCGACTACATGTATGCCAACGAGTTGGAGATTGAAAACGGCAAGCTCACCGGCAACTACGTGGGGGATGTGGTTGATGGAAAACGAAAAGCGGAACTGTTGCGACTGATTGCTCAGGTGGAGAAGATTGACCTGCGCCAGACCGTGGCAGTGGGGGATGGCGCCAACGACCTTCCAATGTTGGGCATCGCCGGGCTGGGCATCGCCTTTCATGCAAAACCCAAGGTGAAACAGAACGCGGAACAATCGCTTTCAACCGTCGGCATCGACGGGATCCTCTATTTCCTGGGGTACAAGGATTCAATGCTTGACAGCAGATTGCTGGATGGTTAACACGCTCGTAAAACATTTTGGTATGGAATTTGTAGAAAGATTGTTAAAACGCTTTGACGGCGAATCGGGACTCAGGAAACCAACCAGTGCGCTCGCCTGCTTCTCCTCTCTCAAAACGGGGAAAAAGATGGCACAGCTGATCTTTCAGGTGGCAATGACAAGATCAGAGGGATCTTCGATCACCTTGCTCTACTTCATGGACCGGCAAGAGGAGGACCTTCCGGAGGAGGAGGTCACCATGTTACAAAGCAAGATCAGTACAGACTTCATGCCGAAGAGAGAGAAAGAGAAGATCACCCTGCGCACGTTTATAAGGGATGAGGAGGATCATATGGCAGAAATCGAAAAGATGATCAATGAGTTGGGTTGCAACCTACTGGTCAGAGGCATTCGCAACGAGGAGCTAAACATCCGCCAGGTGGAACATTACAGCCTGCTCAGACATGACCCCGCCAACCCGCTGCCGGCCATCCTGGCACAGTTTCCCGAGGAAAAGAGCATGATCCTGGAGGAGCTTACCGCAATGATGGAAAACAACCGGATTCCTACCGCTCTTTTTGTGGACAACGACATGCAGCAGGCTTCCCGCATCTTCATGCCCCTGCTCTGCCAATCAGATATCCATCTTTTCACCTATCTCTACCATCTGGTGCAACAGGAGCATACAGCGATCATGGTGTGGGATGCCATCGGCATCATTAAGACTGAGCCAAAGCTCCAGAAGCTCTACCAGTTCATCGAGAAGAAAAGCGACGGCAAGCTAGAGCTCTGGAACAATGATCGCAAAATTGATGAAGCGTTTATCCTGGAGCAAGACCTGATGATGATTGGTGCGGAAGGATGGAGCAGGCTGACAAACACTCCCCTGCTCTGGAAAGAACAACTGCCATCGCTGCTGATCATCAAAGATGACAACTTATAAGTGAGATTATGAATCAAACAGACACCGAAAAAAAACTGACGGTTATCCGCACAAAGATATCGAACAGAGAGCTGAAAGAGGCCATCGAAGGCATCCGTGCACTCACTGCTGACTGGGACAACTGGTCTCTTTCACAACAACTCAACGAGTTGGAGAACAACTACCGCTATATGCTCCACTACTTCCTGAGAGGAAACAAGGATCCGGAACAAAAAAACATCTATCGCAAGCTGATCCGCGATCTCTACAGTGTGGCAGATGACACGGCAAGTGAGTTGATGCTACGGGAGAGCTCCTCGCTTTTCTACGATAAAATGCGAACGATGCGACTGCATACTCCCCGCAGTCTCGACGAACTGAGGGAGCAGATCGCACGGGAGAATGATACCTACTCATTCATCAGCCTGCTGGAGGAGGGCCCCGAAAAAGAGAGGAGGCTGCGTGAAAACAGAACGACCTATGAAAAGATGCTGCAGGAGCTATTCTACCACATCTTCGCCTCTCCCCGCGCCAATGCTGAAATGAGTGCGGAGCTCAATGGCTTCGTACAGGACGAACGGATGCCCCTACAGGCCAAAGCACTCTTTGTCTCTGCCCTGACCATGAACCTGCTGCAACAGTTCGATGCTGCCAAAGTGGAACTGCTGCTTGATCTCAGCAAAGAGGCTGAACCGCAGGTTGCTACGCGCTCCATTGTTGGCATCATCCCTCTCATCCAGCTCTACAGTGAGCGGTGGCCACTCTACCCGAGCTTGGAGAGCCGTTTTCAGCTGCTCGCCGATGACAAGCTCTTCAGCAGGCGTTTCATGACAGCTGTAACCGGATATATTCAGGCCCATGAAACAGAAAAAATCACCCGGCGGCTCACGGAGGAGATTCTGCCGGAGATGATGAAACTGAGCCCAATAATCGGCAAGAAGATCCGTCTCGACGAGTGGATGGGTGAGAGTGGCCTGGATGAGAAGAACCCGGAGTGGCAGAAGATACTGGATGAGACTGGTCTGAGTGATAAGTTGCAGGAATTCTCCAATTTACAGATGGAGGGTGCCGACGTCTTTCACTCCACCTTCTCCAACCTGAAAAGTTATCCTTTCTTCCAGGAGATGAGCAACTGGTTCCTGCTTTTCGAGCCTCAACACAGCAGTCTCGCGACCCTCTTCAGCGACAAGAGCGAAGGAATGTCGCTCATCGACACCATGACACGCAGCTCAATGATCTGCAGTTCTGATAAATACTCACTCTGTTTCAGCATGATGATGATGCCGGAGCAGTACCGCCGCATGATGATCTCCCAGCTGGGCGCCGAGGGAGAGGAGATGCAGAAGATGCAGGAGGAGGAAGAGATGATGCAACCCCATCGGAAGGAGGAGACCCTGATCAGTCATTACATCCGTGATCTCTATCGCTTCTTCAAACTCTTCCGGCGACACAACGAATTTGTGGATATCTTCAGCCTGCCGCTCAACTACCATGAGCTGGAGCCGATGGCCCCGGTGGTACGTCAGCCGGCACACCTGGAGAAAATTGCGCTCTATTACTTTGAAAAGAACAATTTCAGGGAAGCACTCGGCGCCTATAGCATGCTGGCCGACGAGGGAGACTGTAAAAGTGAGGTATGGCAGAAAATTGGTTATTGCCGGCAGATGCTGACCGACATCGGGGGGGCAGTGGATGCCTATCTCCATGCAGAGCTGCTGGATGATCAAAACAGCTGGGTGCTGCGTCGCATCGCCAGCTGCTACAGGCTATTGAAAGAACCGGAATCGGCCCTGACCTACTACCGCCGTCTGGAGCAACTCCATCCCGACGACCTCAACATACAGCTACAGATCGGTCACTGTCACCTGGAGCTGAAACAGTATGAAAAGGCACTCAACTACTACTTCAAGGTTGAGCTGTTGAACCAAGGCAATACCCGTGCATGGCGATCCATTGCCTGGTGTGCCTTTCTCTCACGCAAGTTCGACCTGGCACACAGCTATTACGAGCGGATACTGGAGCAAAAACCAAATGTGCATGATTACCTCAACGCGGGACATGTGGAGCTGTGCCTGGGAAACAACGGTGAGGCGGTGAGACTTTACAGATTGTCGCAGGAGCTTGCGGGCAGCATCGAGAGCTTCCGTGCCTTGCTGGAGGAGGATGTGGAGGAGCTGCAAGAGGCAGGTGTGGAGACCGGTATCCTGCCAATCATCCTCGACGGGATGCGTTACGGCAGTGATCTGTGACCTTTCGGCTGTGAACAGTTAACTCAACGGTACCAACCGTTCTGCATGATCAGCTCGTAGGCCCTATCCGGCACGAAAGCACGCATATCTCTCCCCTCACGGATGCTTTTACGAATGAAGGTAGATGAGATCTCCAGCAGAGGGGCATCGACCAAGCGCACCGTTTCTTGCAGCGCTTCCGGTATCTCCACCACCGCACCCTGGCGGGGGTAGATCAGCAGCGGGTAACTCTGCAGCAGCCGGCCATACTCTTTCCATTGTGGGAGCTGCTTCCAGTTGTCTGCACCAATGATCAGTGTGAACTGCTTATCGGGATGAAGAGCCGAGAGGTGATCGAGGGTATCAATCGTGTAGGAGGGACGTGGCAAGTAAAACTCCACATCCGATGCTTTCAGCTTGCGGTATGGTTCGAGGGCACGGGTCACCATCGCCAGCCGTTGCTGGTCACCAAGCAGTTCATCCACCTCTTTCAGCGGGTTGCGAGGTGATACCAGCAACCACACCTCATCGAAATGGGTGAACTCACAGATGTAAGAAGCCAGCATCAGATGACCTGCATGGACCGGGTTGAACGAACCGGAGAAGATGGCGATCTCCTTTGCAGGTTCACCCATCTTTTCTTTCTTTTTGTTGAGGGAACGCACTAAACCTTTTTACTGAACAAAGAGACAATCCACAGCAACAGCACAGCGCCGATCAAGGCGGTTACAAAACTGGGGATCACGCCACTGCCGGCGCTGATGCCAAGAAGGCCGAACACCCATCCTCCAATGACCGATCCGGCGATACCCACCAGTATGTTCACCAGTAGTCCGAATCCACCACCTCTCATCAGTTTACCTGCAAGCCATCCGGCAATTGCTCCAATAATAATCCATCCTAACCAACCCATAAGCATTTGTTTTTTAAATGTGAATAATAGTGCTGTCCGATAAGCAGACTGCTTCTTACAATAAACAGCAAGATTGGATAAATTGTTTAAAATTAATGATAAAACTGCTGTCTCAACTCATCCGGCTCTTGTAATCCTCATAGCCGAAACGGCGGTAGAGCTCGAAACGACCGTCCAGTGTCCAGAGTCCGATGGAGGGGTGTGTGACGCCGTTGAAGAGGGTGCTTTTTACAAGGGTGTAGTGGATCATATCTTCAAAGATGATGCGGTCGCCCACCTGCAGGGGTTTGTCGAACGACCAGTCGCCCATGAAATCACCACTCAGGCAACTGTTGCCTCCCATGCGGTAGGTGGGCTTACCGGCCACCGGCTCCTGATAAGCGCCTCTGATGCGAGGCTTGTAGGGCATCTCCAGACAGTCGGGCATGTGACAGGCAAAAGAGACATTGAGCATGGCCGTCTTCACACCATGATTCTCCACAATATCGGCTACGGTTGACACGAGCACGCCGGTCTCCCAGGCAAAGGCGCTGCCCGGCTCCAGGATGATCTCCAGATGGGGATAGCGCGCTTTGAGCGCTTTGAGCAGGCTGACCAGGTGATCGGTATCGTAATCCTTGTGGGTCATCAGGTGTCCCCCACCCAGGTTGAGCCATTGGATCTGACCGAAGAGGTGACCAAACTTCTGCTCCACCACCTCCAGTGTCCGTTCCAGGTCGTAGGAGTTGTTTTCGCACAGGTTGTGCAGATGAAGCCCCGTGATCCCTTCGGGCAGGTTCTCCCCTATCTTGTCGGAGGTGATGCCGAGGCGTGATCCGGGTGCACTGGGATTGTAGAGGTCGGTATCGACCACCGGGAATTCGGGGTTGATCCGCAAACCGCACGCTATATCTTTTCCCGAAGCTTTTACCATGGGATAAAATCGTTCGAACTGCGACAGGGAATTGAAGGTGATGTGACTGCTGTACTTCAGGAAGAGCGGAAATTCTTCTTCGGTGTAAACGGGTGCATAGGTATGTGCCGGGCTTCCCATCTCCTCAAAGGCCAGTTGCGCCTCGGCAACAGAGCTGGCGGTAGAGTAGCCGATGTACTCCCGGATGATGGGGAATGACTTCCAGAGGGCAAACGCTTTGAATGCAAGGATGATGCTGACGCCGGCGCGATCCTGTACCGCGCGTATCAACTCCAGGTTGCGGCGCAACAGCCGCTCTTCCATCACATAACAGGGTGAGGGTATCTTTGTAAAATCAATCATTTTTTTCAGTTGTGGTTGTCAGTGATCTGCTTTGAGCTTTTCTTCCTCAGGATTCCGTTTCGCCGGTCTTCAAAGCAAATGTTTCGATGTGTACCTTCTCCCAGTGCAGAGTGTGGAGGTCGGCAGGGGTTCTCTCCTTCTCTTTCTGGCCGAAGGCAATCACGCAAACTACTTCAAGAGGCATGGGTATTTGTAACAATTCATTGATGTAATCGCCCGACGACACCATATCGGAATAAAGCCTGTTGCGTACCTGTACCCAGCAGCTGCCGATGCCGAGTTCTTCCGCCTGCAATTGCATGTTGATGGCCGCAATGGAACCATCCTCGATCCAGGCATCACTCACAAGGGGGTTGCCCAGCACCACCACTGCCAGTGCCGCCCCTGCAATCAGGCTGGCAGTATTGGGCTTGCATTGCGAAAGCCTGGTGAGCATCTCTTTATCCTCCACTGCGATAAACTCCCAGGAACGGCTATTCTTGGAGGTGGGCGACAAGAGCGCCGCCTCCAGGATGGTACGAGTCTGGTCGGGCGTAAGCAGTTCATCGGTGAACTTGCGGATGCTGCGACGGCGCAGCAAAAGTTGTTGAAATGAATCCATCGTGTCACAATTTTGAGGCTACAATGATACGAAAAAAGAGCGAAATATCCATCACTCCGGTAGGACCTGCCATGAAAATGGCGGATCATCACACCGATATTGCGTTTACAGTTTGTCAACCTGGAGAAAGAATTGGGGAGGGTGTGGATTTTTCTGCCCAAATTGTTAAACATTTTAACCATATCATACGTTTCATTTCTTTTATCGATATCTGACTGCTGTTGGTGGGGTGCGATTCCCCAAAAACTGCCGGCATTGTTGTTTGGTATCAGAAAAAATCATAGCTTTATCGCGGTTTCTTAACCAAAATATCATCACACTGAAGCCACATATCAATCAATAGGGGTATATATCTGACGATATGCGAAATAGACCAATCACACAAATAATCTATAGAATATGAAAATTCATGAATATCAGGCAAAAGAGATGTTTGCAACCTACGGGATTCCTGTGGACAAGAGCATTGTCTGCCGCTCCGTGGAGGATGCGGTAAAGGCTTACGAGCAACTGGATGCACAGAAAGTGATCGTGAAAGCACAGGTGCATGCCGGCGGCAGAGGCAAGGCTGGCGGCGTGAAGCTGGCCAATGGTGAAGCGGAGCTGCGCAAACATGCGGCCGCCATACTGGGAATGGACATCAAAGGTTTTACCGTGGACCGTATCCTGGTGGGCCAGGCAGTGAACATCGACAAGGAGTACTATGTCAGCTACGTGATCGATCGCAGCAGCAAGGCAGCCATCCTCATGGTGAGCCGCGAAGGGGGTATGGATATCGAAGAGGTGGCGCGAACCACACCGGAAAAGATCCACAAGTTCGTGATCGATCCCTCCATCGGCGTTCCCGATTTTCTGGCACGTGAGGCGGCTTTCAAGCTGTTCGACGACATCACGCAGGTGCGCAAGGCAGTGCCGGTTTTCCAGAAGCTCTATCAGTTATTGATCGAAACCGATGCATCGCTGGCCGAGATCAACCCGCTGGTCCTTACCACTGAGGGGGAGATCATGGCGATCGATGCCAAGATGACCTTCGACGACAATGCGCTCTACCGCCACCCGAAAATTGCCGCACTGAACGAGCCCAGCGAAGAGGAGAAGAAAGAGCAGAGCGCCAAGAGCAAGGGGTTCAGCTATGTGCATCTGGGTGGCGATATTGGCTGCATGGTGAACGGTGCCGGGCTGGCAATGGCTACCATGGACATGATCAAGCTCTACGGCGGCAATCCTGCCAACTTCCTCGATATCGGCGGCAGCTCGAACCCCACCAAGGTGATTGAGGCGATGAAGCTGTTGCTGAGCGATAAGAACGTGAAAGTGGTACTGATCAACATATTTGGTGGCATCACCCGCTGCGACGATGTGGCAAAGGGTCTGTTGGAGGCATTCCATCAGATCAAGACCGGGGTACCCATTGTGATCCGCCTCACCGGCACCAATGAGAAAGAGGGGCGCGCCCTGCTGCAGGGCACCCATTTCCATGTAGCCGAAACCATGGGTGAAGCCACGCAGATGGCAGTGAAAATATCGAAATAACAAACAGACCGAACAAAGCAGAGATTATGAGCATACTGATAGACAAGAATAGCCGGTTGATCGTACAGGGCATCACCGGTCGCGACGGAGGTTTCCACGCCTCCAAGATGAAAGCATATGGCACCAACGTGGTGGGTGGCACCTCTCCCGGTAAGGGAGGCGAGCTGGCCGACGGCATCCCGGTATTCAACACCATGCGGGAAGCGGTGAAAGAGACTGCTGCCGACACCTCGGTCATCTTTGTACCGGCACCCTTTGCCAAAGATGCCATGATGGAGGCTGCCGATGCCGGCATCAGGCTGATTGTCTGCATCACCGAGGGGGTACCCACGCTCGACGTGGTGGAAGCCTACAGCTATATCCGGCGTAAGGGAGCCAACCTGATCGGGCCCAACTGCCCGGGGCTGATCTCACCGGGCAAGAGCCTGGTAGGCATCATGCCCTCCATGATTTTCAAGGAAGGCAGCACCGGGGTGATCAGCCGTAGCGGCACACTCACCTATGAGGTGGTTTACAATCTCACCGAAAACGGGATGGGACAATCCACCGCCGTGGGCGTGGGAGGAGATCCCGTGGTGGGACTCTATTACAGGGAGCTGCTGGAGATGTTCGAAAACGACCCCGGAACCGACTCCATCGTCCTCATCGGCGAGATCGGCGGCGACGCGGAGGAGCGGGCAGCCGAATACATCCGGGATCATGTCACCAAGCCGGTGGCCGTCTTCATTGCCGGGCAGCAGGCGCCCCCGGGCAAGCAGATGGGGCATGCCGGCGCCATCATCTCCAGCGGATCGGGCACGGCTGCCGAGAAGATTGCTGCCTTCGAGGCTGTCGGCGTGCCGGTAGCCAAAGAGCCGAGCCAGATACCAGCGCTCCTGAAAGGGAAGAGATAACAGAAAATATCAGTCTGCCGGGATGGGTTCGAAACGCCCTCTTTGTTTGCCAGCCGGTATTCACCTTCTTTATAGACGGGATTTGTTCTTTCGGCTGTGACCTGTAGATGCCCCGACAAAAAGACCGGCCAATGCAATTGCCACGCCGCCCATAATGGGAACCCACACAGCGGATGTTTTTTTGCGTTTTCTGCTTTTGTGATCAGGCCGGTGATGCCGATCATCGCGCTCATATTGTGTATTGGATATGCGTTGCACCGGCTCTTCAAACACTTTCTGTTCTTCAGGTATCTTCATCTCCTCAAATAGTTCCGGAACCGGGAGTGTATCTGTTTTTTCGGATATCTCATCCTCCAAGTATTCTTCGGCGATTATGACGGGAATATCCGGGAACGCTGCACCTTCGTTGATCAGTGTAGGCTCAAAACAGGCAAAAGGAGTGTTCACACTTTCCCGAAGTGATTCATCCGGTTCGAAACAGATTTGGGGCAGATCCGGGTCGGCCAGATATGCGGCATGCTCAAACAGAACTTCTATCGCAGGGGGCATCAGATACTTTTCCTTGGTTTCAGGGTTGAGGGAGATAAACTCCGGTCGCATACAGGTGCTGAAAATACCGAAATCGTCGATGGAGACAGACAGATTCTCCAGCAGTGTCTCTTTCAACAGCGCAGTCAGGTTCCCAAGCAGCATCTCCGTCTGTGATTCGGGCCAGTCGATTTTCCGGGAAACAGTTTCAATAAGTTCTTCGTAAGTCATTGTACCTGATATCTATCTTTAATGATTGGGTTGTTCACAGGTTGAATGAATCTTGGTCCACCCTGTTCATGCTACAGGACTACCGAAAAGGTCGAAGGGTTGTGCCGATTGAATCTTCACATCGTAAAAATGACCAACCGTCAGTTCTTTCTTTTTATCAATCAGTACTTCGCCATCCACCTCGGGAGAGTCGAACTCGGTGCGGCCGATATAAAATTCTTCATCCTCCCTGTCGACAATCACTTTCAGGGTCTTACCCACTTTCGCTTCGTTTAGCGTCAGGGCGATTTCTTCCTGCACCTCCATCAGCCGGTCCATCCGTTCCTGCTTCACCGCAGCGGGCACATCATCGGTGTAATGTTTATCGTTATAGGTGTCCTCCTCGTGTGAGTAGGGGAAGGCGCCCAGTCGCTCAAAACGGGTCTCCCGCACAAAATCGAGCAGCTCCTCAAAATCGGCTTCCGTTTCACCGGGATGGCCCACCATCATCGTGGTACGCAGGTGGATGCCGGGCACCTCATCCCGAAAGCGTTGAATCAGGTCGATGGTTTGCTGTTTGGTGATGTTACGCCGCATGGTTTTCAGCATAGGGTCGCTGATATGTTGCAGGGCGATATCGAGGTAGCTGCAGACGTTGTTTCTTTCACGCATCACCCGCAACAGGTCGGTGGGGAAGTGCGCCGGGTAGGCATAATGCAGGCGGATCCACTCTACGCCTTTTATATCAGACACTCTTTCAATCAGCTCGGGCAGTTTCATCGACCGGTAGAGATCAAGACCGTAGTAGGTAAGGTCCTGCGCGATAAACTGGAACTCCTTCACCCCCCGGCTCACGAGGTGACGGATCTCCTCCTCGATCTCCTCCATGGGGCGTGACTTGTACTTGCCGGTGATCAGGGGAATGGAGCAGTAGGAACAGGTGCGGTCGCACCCTTCCGAGATCTTCACGTAGGCGTAGTGCGGTGGCGTGGAAAGAGAGCGGTCATATGCCAGCTCCTTGTAGTAGGACTTGCCCAGGTCGCTGATCACCGCGTTCCAGTCGAATTTGCCATAAAAGCGATCCACCTCAGGGATCTCTGCAGCCAGCTCCTGGCGGTAGCGCTCCGAGAGGCAACCCATCACATAGAGCTTTTTCAGCTTATTCCTTGTCTTGGCCTCAGCAAAGGAGAGGATCATGTTTACCGACTCCTCCTTGGCGTCGCCGATAAAGCCACAGGTGTTGATGATGGCAATCTCACCCTCAGCCACTTCCGGATCGTGCTCCACGGTGTAGCCGTTGGCCAGCAGCTGGCGCATCAGCCGTTCCGAGTCGACCAGGTTCTTGGAGCAACCCAGCGTGACCACATCTATCTTGTTCTTGATCATAAATCTTGTTTACTCACCAAAGAGAGAATCCACGAACGCTTTCCTGCGGAACACCTGCAGATCTTCCATTCCCTCACCCAGACCGATGTATTTCACCGGGATGCGGAACTGATCGGAGATGCCGATCACCACGCCTCCCTTGGCGGTGCCGTCGAGCTTGGTGATGGCCAGTGCCGTCACCTCGGTGGCTGCTGTGAACTGCCTGGCCTGTTCGAAAGCGTTCTGGCCAGTGGAGCCATCCAGCACCAGCAACACCTCGTGCGGTGCATCGGGGATGATCTTGCCCATCACCTGCTTGATCTTGGTCAGCTCATTCATCAGGTTCACTTTGTTGTGTAGCCGTCCTGCGGTATCGATGATCACCACATCGGCGTTGTGTGACCTGGCGGAGCTGACAGCATCGAACGCCACCGAGGCGGGATCGGAACCCATCTTCTGCTTCACTACAGGCACCCCTACTCTTTGACCCCAGATATCGAGCTGTTCCACCGCAGCAGCACGAAAGGTGTCGGCGGCTCCCAGGTAAACCGAGAGGCCCTTTTGCTTGAACTGCCAGGCCAGCTTGCCGATGGTGGTGGTCTTCCCCACTCCGTTCACGCCCACCACCATGATCACATAGGGTTTCTTCCCCTCGGGAACAGTGAACCCGGAGAGATCATCGCTGTTGTTCTCGGTGAGCAGCAAGGCGATCTCCTCACGCAGGATGGTGGTCAGCTCATCCGTGTTCACATACTTATCGCGGGCTACCCGTTCCTCGATGCGATCAATGATCTTCAAGGTGGTATCCACCCCGACATCGGAGGAGACCAGTATCTCTTCCAGCTGATCCAGCACCTCATCGTCGACCTTCGACTTACCGGCAACGGCCCGGGTGATCTTCGAAAAGAAACTCTCCTTGGTCTTCTCCAGACCTTTATCGAGCGTCTCTTTCTTTCCCTTGGTGAATCTGTCAAAAAGACCCATATTGCAGTGGTTGTTTGTGTAAGATAATGCTTCTGACTTTCCTCATTCCGCTTCCGGCCTAACCTGCGAAACAATTGCAAATCTACGAAATAGTCCATAAAAAACTTCCCTGCGTGGTGGCACAGGGAAGTTTTTACATATTTTTAACAGGCTTACTTCGTGAAGTAGTCCTTTACCTGGTCATTCAGGATCATCTCTTCCCTGAAGCTGTATGCACCGGTCTTGGGTGATTTCACCATTTTGATCACCTTGGTGTGACTGCGTCCGGTGGTTGTATGCTTATCGCGGAATCCCGCAACTGCTTTCTTTGCCATAGTTTATGCTGTTTTACTTGATTTCTTTGTGTACCGTCATCCTTTTGAGGATGGGATTGTATTTCTTCAATTCCAATCGCTCAGTGGTATTCTTTCTGTTCTTGGTAGTGATGTACCGGGAGGTGCCGGGCATGCCGCTCTCCTTGTGTTCGGTACATTCCAGTATCACCTGGACCCTGTTTCCTTTTGCTTTCTTTGGCATTGCTGCTTACTCCTCTTCGTTATGCGTTTAAAAATCCTTTGGCAGCGGCTTGTTTCAAGGCTGCATCCAGTCCGATCTTGTTAATGGTGCGCAATCCGGATGCCGAGATGTTCAAACTGATCCAGCAATCCTCTTCCACCCAAAAAAATTTCTTTGTGAACAAGTTGACGTTGAACTTACGTTTCGTCTTCTTGTGGGAGTGCGAAACGTTGTTGCCAACCATTGCTCTCTTACCTGTTATTTGACAAATCTTAGACATTGCTATATGGTGTATTTTTGTTGTTTACTTTCTTCCCGGACGCAATCTACCCGACCAATCAGGGCGCAAAATTAAGCATAAAGTTTTAAATCAGCAAAGATTTCGGCAAATTAATTTCTATGTTCCCAGTCGCTTTGCCACACCTTCCCACACCGGAAGATATCAACAAGTGACGACGGTCAGGTTGTTCGCTACATCAGACATCAGAAGATGGCGGCAAGCTCTGCAGCCAGCTGGTTGAGCGTCTGAAGGGTCTCCCTGCGAACCGCTTTACGCCATTCGGCCTCACTTCCTGCATTGTTCAGTGACTGATCGGTAATGATCTGTTCCGCCGTGTACACTTTCGGAAAGAAAGAGGCGGCATTGCTCTGGTTTACCTGGTAAGAGATGTCACGAACCATCAGCATGCAGCCGGCATTGTTCACTGAGACATCGAAACGGTAACTCATCACCATTTTTTCAGGGTTTTGAAGCTCGGTACGGTTACTCACAGTGATCGTGCGCGCAGCCTCATCGTAGCGGATACCAGCCAACATCGGATTGCCCGTAAATTTTTTCTTGGCCCACTCCTGCAGCAACTGGTATTTCTGATTGCTGGAAAGATTTTGACTGACCGGAATAAACTAAATAGGTCTTCGTGTGACCGTCAGGTCATATGAAGAACGTGTTGTACTAATTTTGTACTAATTTTGAAGTTGGTAAACTTATGGGTTTTGTGCCTTGATTTAAGTGTTTGTCATGGTTTTGTTCGGTACCGC
>JAHDQF010000031.1 GCA_018433945.1 Proteiniphilum sp.
AGTTTACCAACTTCAAAATTAGTACAAAATTAGTACAACACGTTCTTCATATGACCTGACGGTCACACGAAGACCTATTTAGTTTTATCTGATTGTTTCCTTTCCCACAAATATAGGCTTTTTCCTCGTATAGAGAAATAATTACCGTTGAAAATTCCGGCAAAATATTGTCGGCTCTTCACCACAGACGAACCTGCTTCCTAAAAAAGCAAAAAAGATTGTGAGATAGCGCGGAAATCGATACATTTGCTCCATTTTCAGACCCTATGCAGAACAGGTGGCAGTGATGAACAAGGGACACTTTCTCTGGGTAGATGATGAGATTGATCTCATGAAACCTTATATCCTTTTTCTCGAAGAGAAGGGCTACAGAAGCGATTGCACCACAAACGGACGTGATGCCCTTGCGATGTGCAGTGATCATCATTACGATATTGTCTTTCTTGATGAACAGATGCCGGGAATGTCGGGACTGGAGGTGCTAAACAGGTTAAACGTTGCTCATCCCTATCTGCCGGTAGTGATGGTGACCCGTAGCGAGGATGAGGGGATTATGGAGCAGGCCATCGGCCGCAGGATCAGCGACTACCTCATTAAGCCGGTCAACCCGAACCAGGTGCTGCTCACCATCAGGAAGATACTGGATCAGAAAGAACTGATCACGGGTGCAGCTACCGACAGCTACCGGAATGCCTTCAGGCAGATCAGTGATGAGATGGAGCGTTGTGCAACGGCTGCTGACTGGATGGACTTGTACCGGCGGCTGGTGCACTGGGAACTGGAACTGGATCAGGCCAGTCATCCCCTAAGTGAGTTGTTGGAGACCCAGAAGCGAGATGCCAACAATGCTTTCGGGCGGTTTATCCGCCGCAACTATGAGAAGTGGATCATCAACCCCGGCGACCATCCGCTGATCAGTCCCGATCTCTTCAGGAGGGTGCTCTTCCCGATGCTAGGCAGGGGAGAAAAGCTTTTCTTTATTCTGATCGACAACTTTCGTCTGGACCAGTGGCTGGCAGTCAAAGAGATCGTCAACAGCCATTATACCTCCCGCGATGAGCTCTATTGCAGCATTCTTCCTACCGCAACCCCCTATGCCCGCAACGCCATCTTCGCCGGGCTGATGCCCCGGAAGATTGCGGAGCTTTATCCCGACCTATGGGTCGATGAGGGAGATGAGAGAGGAATGAACCTGCACGAAGAGGAGCTGATAAGGCGTCAGCTACAGCGGTTGGGCATCCGTAAGAGCTTCTCGTATCACAAGATCAGCAGTAACAGAGAGGGAGAACGATTGATGGCACACCTCCGGGAGTTACAGAAGAATGAGTTGAATGTTGTTGTTTTCAACTTCATTGATATGTTGTCGCATGCCGGCACCGAATCGAAGATGATTCGTGAGCTGATAACCAATGATTCTGCCTATCGCTCACTAACCCGCTCCTGGTTCATGCATTCACCACTCCGTTCGATTCTGGAAGCGATAGCAGCCGATGGCGGCAAGGTGGTGCTCACCACCGATCATGGGGCGATAAGGGTGAAAAATGGGGTGAAGGTAGCAGGTGAACGCGATACCAGCGTGAGTCTCCGTTACAAGTTGGGGCGCAATCTGGGATATGATCCTGCCAAGCTGTATGAAATCCTGCATCCCGGGAACTGTGGTCTCCCAGCACCTTCCATCAGCACGCGTTACATCTTCGCACTGAACAACGACCTGCTGGCCTATCCGAATAATTACAACCATTGGCATTCTCACTTTGAGAACAGTTATCAGCATGGAGGTGTTTCAATGGAGGAGATGTTGGTTCCCCTGATCACACTTACACCAAAATAGAGTATGAAGATCATCATCAAAGATATCACACAGATTCATGCTGCCGCCCACACCTTCCTCCGCGAAACGGAGGGATGTAGAGTGTTTGCTTTTTACGGGGCGATGGGTGCCGGTAAGACCACCTTTATCAAGGCGCTCTGCGAAGAGCTGGGTGTCAGAGAGAGGGTGGCCAGTCCCACCTTTGCCCTCATCAATGAATACAGAGACCGCGGGGGGGAGCCGATCTATCATTTTGATTTTTACCGTATCAACAAGCTGGAGGAGGCGTTCGATTTCGGCTATGAGGATTACTTCTACAGTGGATGCCGCTGTTTCATTGAGTGGCCGGAACTGGTGGAGGAGGTACTGCCAGAGGGTACCTTGCGCATCTCCATTCGTGAAACCACCAGTGGAGCACGTGTTGTGGAGCTGGTTGACTAAAAAGAGGGTGATCGATTAAACGAAGCGCCATCAAATCACTCTTACTGATAGGCTTCTTCCCGGGACATTGGCAGTGGAAGAGCACAATACAAAAAATAGGAAGCAGAAATGAAAAAGACAATTATAGCGGCACTAATTGCACTCTCTGCCTTGTCGGTGACGGCACAGGTGAATACCGACCGGGTGATGATGATCGGTAAGAATGCACTCTATTTTGAGGATTACGTCCTGGCCATCCAGTATTTCAACCAGGTGATCTCTGCCAAGCCTTATCTTGCCGATCCCTATTATTACAGAGCTATGGCGAAATTCATGCTCGATGATTTCAAAGGTGCTGAGGAGGATGCCTCTGAGTGCCTGTTGCGAAATCCTTATTACATTGCTGCTTATCAGCTGCGTGGTGCCGCCCGCCAGAACCAGGAGAAGTATGAGCTGGCTGCCGCTGATTACCAGCGGAGCCTGGAGTTCTTTCCGGAGGATAGAATCACCCTGGTCAACATGGGGATTGTGAACATGGAGTTGGAACAGTATGAGGTGGCGGAGAAATTTTTCGAAGTACTGTTGCGGCGTTTTCCCGATTATACACCAGGCTACCTCACCCGTTCACAGATGTACCTGGAACAGGGTGATACCATCAGGGCTATGGCCGACCTGGATAAAGCCATTGAGATTGACCCTTACACGGCCCAGTCGTTCTCAGTCCGTGGATTGCTTTACTTACAGCAGAAAGAATACAACAAGGCGTTGGCCGATCTGGATGAGGCCATCCGTCTCGATCCCTATTTCACCGGAAACTACATCAACCGGGGGTTGGTGAAATATCACCTGAATGACCTGCGTGGGGCTATGGCCGACTACGACAGGGTGATAGAGATGGATGCAAACAACCTCATCGCCCGCTTCAACCGAGGCCTGCTGCGTGCCCAGGTGGGTGACAACAACCGCGCCATCAGTGATTTCGATAAGGTGCTGGAACTTGATCCCAACAACACCATCGCCTATCTCAACCGTGCCATACTGAAGAATGAGATCGGTGACAAGACAGGGGCACTCAATGACCTGAATCTGGTGCTTGAGGCTCATCCCGATTTCTTCAATGGTTATTACATGCGCTCACAGCTCAAGAGAGAGCTAAACGACCTGCAAGGTGCGGAGAAAGATTATCTTCTGGCGCGTGCCGAGGAGGCCAAAGCCCACAGGATTGCCTCCTCAGATTCCAAACCTGTCGACAAACCGGCCGGTGAAGAGGGTGCAAAGGGCACTCGTGATGAGACCGATAACAACATCGAGAAGTTCAATCTACTGGTGGTGGCCCATGAAGATGATTCACAGAAGTCAAAGTATCAACGGCAAAGCAGGGGTAAGGTGCAGAACATCCAAGCCCCGGTGGAGCTGGAGCCGATATTTGTGCTGACCTATTATGAACGGTCGGTTGAGGTACCTCGGCCGGTATACTATTCGGCCATCCTGGATCAGGCCAATAGCCAGCTTGGGTTGAACTGGATCCTGAAAGTGACCAATCTTGAGGCACCGCTGAACGAACTGCAGGTGCAGACCCATTTCCGCTCTATTGATAACTACTCTCGCCGGCTGGAAGAGGAGCCCCGTAACGAAGCGCTTTTCTTTGGCAGGGGGATGGATTTTATGCTGGTACAGGACTACGAGAATGCCTTGAGAGATATGACCCGTGCCTTGGAGATCAATCCGGATATGTTGCTGGCGCGCTTTGCACGGGCAGTGATTCGAGCCAAGCAGGTGGAATATGACCGCCTGCAGAGTGAGCCGATGATGGTGGATCGTGGCAGTGATGTGGAGCTACCCAGCAAGAAAGATGAGCTGCCCGGCAAGATCCGGTTGCCGGAGATCGACACTCGTTCCATCGACTACGATGAGATTCTGAGGGAGTATGAGACGATCATCCGTCTCAACCCTGAATTCATCTATGCCTGGTACAACCGGGCCGAGATCTTCTCGCTTGAAAAAGATTACCGGGCTGCGATTTCTGATTACACCAAGGCGATCGAGCTGGAACCACGATTCGCGGAAGCCTATTTCAACAGAGGAATCTCGCGTCTCTCCATCGGGGAGACCGAAGCCGGCCTTGATGACCTGCGAAAGGCAGGGGAGCTGGGTATCATCCAGTCCTACAGCATCATCAAGCGAATGCAGTAAACAGGATGTGAATTTGCGCAATGCAGCTGTTCAAAAAACGATGCAGGATCAACACTCATTGGCAATCATACCGATTCTTTTTTTCAAAAAACTCCCCAATAGTCCTTTCATATATCACAAAATCACTACATTTGCAGTCCAAATGAGAAATTTGATCAATTAAGAATTGTATTGCATGATAAGAATTACATTTCCCGACGGATCCGTCAGGGAATATGAAAAGGGAGTGACCGGACTCGAGATCGCACAAAGCATCAGTCCACGTCTGGCACAGGAGGTGCTGGCGGTAAGCGTGAATGGAGAGACATGCGATCTTACCCGGCCCATCGAGGAGGATGCTGCTGTCAAGCTGCTGAAGTGGGAGGATGAAGCGGGCAAGCATGCCTACTGGCACTCATCGGCCCACCTGATGGCCGAAGCACTGCAGGAGCTATACCCCGGCATCAAGTTCGGCATCGGCCCGGCCATTGAGAACGGTTTTTACTACGACGTGGATCCGGGCGAGGGGGTTACCATCAAGGAGGCCGATTTCCCGGCCATCGAGAAGAAGATGATGGAGTTGATCGCTGCCAGGGAGGAGATTGTCCGGGCCAACATCTCCAAGAAAGATGCCATAGCCATGTTCTCCGAAAGGGGTGAGCACTACAAGGTAGAGCTGATCAATGAGTTGGAGGATGGTACCATCACCACCTATACCCAGGGAGCGTTCACCGATCTCTGCCGAGGGCCTCACCTGCCCAACACCTCTTACATCAAGGCTGTGAAGATACTCTCCTCGGCAGGCGCTTACTGGCGCGGCGATGAGAAGCGACCGCAGCTCACCCGCCTCTACGGCATCACTTTCCCAAAGAAAAAGATGCTCGATGAGTACCTGCAGATGCTGGAGGAGGCAAAGAAACGCGATCACCGCAAGATCGGCAGGGAGTTGCAGCTCTTCGCATTCTCACAGACCGTGGGTGCAGGTCTGCCGCTCTGGCTGCCAAAGGGCACGCAGCTGCGCATGCGCCTGGAGGATTTCCTGAAGAAAATACAACGGGAGTTTGATTATGATCAAGTGATCACTCCCCACATCGGGCTCAAACAGTTGTATGTTACCTCAGGGCACTATGCCAAATACGGAAAAGATTCGTTTCAACCGATGCATACGCCCGAAGAGGGAGAGGAGTTCCTCCTGAAACCGATGAACTGCCCCCATCACTGTGAGATCTACAAAGCATTTCCCCGCTCCTACAAAGAGCTGCCACTCCGGCTGGCTGAGTTTGGAACGGTCTATCGCTACGAACAGAGCGGTGAGCTGCACGGGCTGACCCGTGTGCGTGGTTTTACGCAGGACGATGCCCATATCTTCTGTACCCCCGACCAGGTGAAAGAGGAGTTTCTGAAAGTGATGGATATCATTTTCATCATTTTCAGGGCGCTTGACTTCGAAAATTTTGAGGCACAGATCTCACTGCGAGATCCGGATAACAAAGAAAAGTATATCGGTACCGACGAAAACTGGGATAAGGCGGAGCATGCCATCGTGGAGGCTTGTAAGGAGAAAGGTCTGAAAGCAAAAGTGGTGTTGGGTGAAGCTGCTTTCTACGGTCCCAAGCTCGACTTTATGGTGAAAGATGCACTGGGACGCCGCTGGCAGTTGGGCACCATTCAGGTGGATTACAATCTGCCGGAGCGTTTTGAGCTGGAATATACCGGTGCCGACAACCAGAAGCATCGGCCTGTGATGATTCACCGTGCCCCCTTCGGCTCTATGGAGCGATTCGTAGCCGTCCTTATCGAGCATACCGCCGGCAGGTTCCCCTTATGGCTGGCACCCACCCAGGCGGTGATTCTTCCGGTGAGCGAGAAGTTCAATGACTATGCATACAGGGTGGTGAAAGAGCTGAAACGGTTGGATATCCGAGCCGAGGTGGACGACCGCAATGAGAAAGTGGGGCGTAAGATCCGCGACAATGAACTGAAACGGATTCCTTACCTGCTGATTGTGGGTGAGAAAGAGGCAGAAAATGAAGCGGTTTCTGTAAGAAAACAGGGAGGAATTGATCAAGGTTCCGTAAAATTACGTACATTTGCCGAAGAGATGGCCCGGGAGGTGGAAGAGATGATGAATCCAGCCCTGGATCAAATTTGATAGTTTGTAACACATCAATTTAGAAAAAATAGTAGATCAATTACAGAGAAAACAATCACATCACTGAATGAGAAAAGACTCCAAAGACCAACACCGGATCAACGAACGCATCCGGGTGCCGGAAGTCCGGTTAGTAGGCGACAACGTAGAAGAAGGGATCTATCCCACCCGTGAGGCACTGAAAATAGCCCAACAGCAGGAACTGGACCTCGTTGAGATCGCCCCCACGGCCAATCCCCCCGTATGCAGGATCATCGATTACAAGAAATTTGTCTACCAGCAGAAGAAGAAACTGAAAGAGCAGAAAGCCAAAGCGGTGAAAGTGACCGTGAAGGAGATCCGCTTCGGGCCTCAGACTGATGATCATGATTACAATTTCAAACTGAAGCATGCGATGAACTTCCTGAGCGAGGGATCCAAGGTGAAAGCCTATGTCTTTTTCAGGGGACGCTCCATCCTTTTCAAAGAGCAGGGAGAGGTATTGCTGCTCCGCTTTGCCAACGACCTGGAGGAATATGCCAAGGTGGAGCACATGCCCATCATGGAAGGAAAGCGCATGTCGATCATGCTCTCGCCCAAGAAAGGGGCCTCTGCTCCCAGGAGAGAGAACAAAGAGCAGAAAAAGGAGGAGAGGTAAACAGGTTCATAACTGTAAGCTGCTGGTTGAATCAGCAACAAAAGGGCCGGTTATCTGCAACAACCGGCCCTTTGTGTGAATTCCTGGCAGATGTTTGGTTCATTCGAATATAATCATTACTTTTGCACACTTTTTCGCTTGACCGCGGAAGCAAGAGAATTTAAACAATCATTAATTCGAGGAGAGCAAAATGCCAAAAATGAAGACTAATTCCGGTGCCAAAAAGAGGTTCGCCCTTACCGGAACAGGAAAAATCAAGCGGAAGCATGCGTACAAAAGTCACATTTTGACGAAGAAGACCAAAAAGCAGAAGAGAAATCTCACACAGACCGGTCTTGTTCACAAATCTGACGTGAACAGCATCAAAACACTGCTCGCATTGAAATAACCCACGCAGAGGTTTCCGGTTAAAAGATTTAGTAACAGGATGTATGCCCCAAAGAGCCCTGCCCGGCAGAGACGCTATCATTCACAACAAGTAACATTATGCCAAGATCAGTCAATCATGTTGCATCACGCAACCGCAGAAAAAAAGTTCTGAAACTTACCAGAGGCTACATCGGTGCCCGCAAGAATGTGTGGACCGTAGCCAAGAACACGTGGGAGAAGGGTCTTACCTACGCCTACCGTGACCGCAAAAACAAAAAACGCAACTTCCGCGCTTTGTGGATTCAGCGTATCAATGCCGCCGCCCGCGAAAACGGCATGTCTTACTCCCGTTTGATGGGTGCGTTGCACAAAAATGAAATTGACATCAACCGCAAGGTGCTTGCCGACCTGGCAATGAACCATCCCGAAGCGTTCAAGGCGATCGTGGACAAGGTGAAGTAACATTTACCGGTTGACAGCCGATAGAATGGGAAAGACTCTCGAGGGTTTTTCCTTTTTTCTTTTATCTTTGTGGTTGACGAAAAATTGCAACAACCGATCAATCAATTTTATGAGAACCTATCCGGTAGAAGAGAAAGAGCGCATTGAACAGGTGATCCGCTCCTGCATCCTCTGTTACGTGGGGATGGCCGACAGTGAGGGAAACCCTTACGTGCTGCCGATGAACTTCGGTTATGAGGAGGGAGTGATCTGGCTCCACTCGGCCCAGGAGGGACATTCCATCTCCATTCTGGAGGAGAACCCACAGGTCTGCATCACGTTCTGTACCGATCCCAGGCTGGTATGGCAGGATGAGGAGGTGGCTTGCAGCTACCGGATGCGGGCCGACAGTGTGATTTGTCGCGGGAGAGTGGTCTTTGAAGAGGAGTACGATGAAAAGGTAAATGCGTTGAATATTATTATGCATCATTATTCCGACAGAACGTTCAGTTACTCAACTCCTTCCGTGAAAAACGTAAAGATCTGGAAAGTGGCGCTTGAAGATGTGTCGGCAAGAGAATTCGGAGTTCCGGGTAAGAAGGCCATTTCATATAAAGACAGGAGAGCGTTTTAAACTTCGCCGATAAACATTTTCCCTACCTTGTTGTTTATTATGTTTAGAATGTGGATTTTTTTAAGCATAATTCTTTGGAGTTTAAAAATAAGGTATTAGATTTGTGACAAAGTAATAATTCAAGCTTTTATAATAACCTTGTGAAACTTGACAATCAGGTCATAAAAATGGGCAGACAACTGTGATTTATAGAGGCCCAATAAATTTTCGTATGACGATAAACATACGCTAAAACAGAAAGGATGTAATTTATGGCTTCAGAAGCAACAATTACAATCATTAAAATGCTTGAGACGTTACCGGAGCAAGCCCAGGATCGGGTGGTTGAGCATCTACGCGAATACATCGAAGAGCTGCGGGACGAAGCGCTTTGGAATGAGTCATTCTCCCGAACCCAATCCAATCTTGTCTCAGCAGCCCGGCGGGTACGGAAAGAAATAGCAGAGGGCAAGGCAACTCCCTTGGATATCGGCAAGCTATGAAATCCGCCACTGTGCCATCATTCTGGAAACGGTATCATAAACTCGATCGTGAAATCAGAGACAGAGCGAAAAAGGCGTATCGACTCTGGAGCGAGAGCCCTTTTCATCCATCTTTGCGTTTTAAGTGCATTAACCGTGACGAGAATATCTGGTCAGTAAGAATTACACTTGGGTACCGTGCTCTGGGTATTCTTGACCAAGATACGGTCACATGGTTCTGGGTTGGGAGTCATGATGAGTATGAGCGTTTTTTCGGTTCATGAACAGCATCCTTTAAAGCATCAAAAAAAATGAGAAATATTATCACACTGGTTATGTCGCTTTTTATCGTCTTCGCAGCTGCTGCTGCCGAACCGCAGGGCAAAAAAAAGGCGAAGCCGATAGAGTTGACAAAGGCAACCTTTCTGGAAAAGGTGTTCAATTATGAAAAAAATCCGGAAGTCTGGAAATACAACGGTGATAAGCCGGCCATTCTGGATTTCTATGCCACATGGTGTGGTCCCTGCAGGATCACATCTCCCATTTTAGCGGATCTGGCAGCGGAATATGGCGACGAGATCTATGTGTACAAAATCGATGTGGACAAAGAGCCTGAGCTGGCAAGCGTGTTTGGGGTACAAAGCATCCCCATGTTTCTTTTTATCCCGATGAACGAACAGCCGCAGGTGGCGATGGGAGCCCTACCGAAGAAATCGTTTAAAGAGGCGATCGATACTTTTCTGTTGAAGAAAGAAGAGAAAACAGCTCTCTAGCAGAGGCGGCAAATGATCACCAGCCTGCAGAACCCGGCCATCAAGCAGATCGTGAAGCTCTCGAAAAACAGGGAGCGGCGCGAGCAGCAGCTTTTCGTGCTGGAGGGTGCCCGTGAGCTGTCGCTGGCACTGCAGGGGGGATACACAATTGCAGAGGTTTATCTCTGCAGGGAGATGTTTGCTCAGAGCAAGTATCCCGAGGTGCTGGAGTGCTTATCTGAGGAGATCATAACCGATATCTCTCCGGCCGTATTTGCGAAGATCGCCTACCGGGAGAACTCCGATGGGGTGGTGGCGCTGGCTAAACCAAAATCCCATACACTGCAGGATCTCACCCTCAGCGAGGATCCCTTTCTGATCCTCCTCGAGTCCGTGGAAAAGCCGGGCAACCTGGGGGCGGTGCTCCGCACGGCTGATGCCGCGGCGGTGGATGCCGTGATCATATGCGATCCGCTGACCGACCTGTATAATCCCAATGTAATACGTTCGAGTGTGGGAGGGCTTTTCACCGTGCAGACGGCTGTCAGCTCCTCCCAAGAGGTGCTGCAATGGCTGCAGCAGCATCAGATCCATATCTATGCCGCGGAGTTACAGGCGACCGAATGCTATCACAACATCGATTTCCGGAAACCCTCTGCCATTGTGATGGGTACCGAAGCGGATGGCTTGACCCGTTTCTGGCTGGAGAATGCCACACAGCGAATCAAGATTCCCATGCGCGGTAAAATTGATTCGCTGAATGTCTCGGTCTCCACCGCCATCCTCACCTTCGAGGCGATGCGCCAGCGCGGGTTCTAATCTGCAAACGCGTGCCTGAATCCTTGTATCCTATCCCAGTTGCCGCGGGTGAAGTCGGGTATTTCTACCGGTGCGCTGTTGTGCTCAATGGAGATACGGCTTAGTTCGGCCAGTGAACACCACTCTGCCAGGTCATACACATCCATATCGAGCGGCAAGCCGTTGCGCAAGCAATAAACCAGACGGTAGTCCATGATGAAGTCCATGCCACCGTGACCCCCTACCTCTTTGGCTTTCTCTTCCAGCTCCTGGTGAATGCGGTGTTTGTATTTTGTCATCAGCGCATCTCTCACCTCATCGGAGACATAGGAGTGTGCATTCAGGTTTTCATGATCGGGTGTAACGCTCTCATCGAGCATCTCCCCCTCCAGTGCATACCCCTGGTTGGGGTATTTGTTGGCGAACCCTTTTGTGCCGCTCACCTGATACATGCGGGTGTAGGGACGCGGAGAAGAGACATCGTGCTGGATATGGATGGTTTTCCCTTTCTCGGTGCGGATCATGGTCATGGTGTGCTGGCCGTTCGCGAAATTGTAGGCGCTGTCGCGATCCATGCCGCGTTCTTCGATCAGGTATTCGGGAATGTTGACCGGCCTGGTATCCATTGACACCAGCCTGTTCATCTTGTCGCCCCGGTGGATATCCAGCACCTGGGCAGCGGGCCCCATGCCGTGTGTGGCATAGACGTCACCACGAAACTCCTTGTTGTACTGCAGGCGCCAGTCGCCCTCATAAGAATCCCAGAAATCTCTCAGATTATGGATATAGGCACCTTCTGCATGCAGCACCTCACCGAAGAGTCCCTGCTGAGCCATATTGAGGGTGGTAAGTTCAAAGAAATCATAGACACAGTTCTCCAGCTGCATGGCATGCTTTTGCGTTTTCTCGGCAGTGTTAACGACCGACCATATCTCCTCGAGCGTCATGGATGCGGGCACCTCGCAGGCCACATGCTTGCCCTGCTCCATGGCATAGACCATCATTTCTGCGTGATGCTTCCAGTCGGTGGCGATATAGACCAGGTCCAGGTCGTCACGTTGTACCAGCTCTTTCCAGGCCTCCTCGCTGCCGCTGTATGCCGCTGCGCGGGGCAATCCTGCTTTGTTGAGGATCGTTTGTGCCTTTTCCACCTTTTCGGCATACAAATCACACAGGGCTACGATCTTCGTGCCAGGGATGTGCGTGAAACGTTCTACGGCACCAGGGCCGCGCATACCCAGTCCGATAAAGCCGACCCGCACCGTGTCAAGCTTTGGGGCTACTAAACCCAGCACATCTTTTTGTCCCGCCGGGCGTTCGGGTACTTCCGTTTGGATGGGTTGGCACTTCTCATCTTGTCCTTTCGTTCCCTGCGTACCGTTGGTGCAGCTGAACAGGAAAATAGCTGCCAGTAAGATGGCAAATGTTGTCAGTTGTTTTTGCATAATCATCTTGTTATTTCTTTGAATATGTTTCGTCACCTGTCTGTTTCATACCCCCATGTTTTGCCTTTCTCTGTTGCCGGAACACCCCTTGTCATCCATACCGGGGCGGGATCACCTTTGAGGTAATGGTCGAAAAACTGCTGCAGCCGGATGGAGAGGTCTTTGCTGTTGCGGCGCTGTCTCAGGTTGTGCTCTTCCCCGTTGTACTGCAGCATCCATACCGGTTTGCCCAGGCGGCGCAGCGTCATGAAGTACTCGATGCCCTGGTACCAGGGAACCGCCCCATCCTTGTCGTTGTGCATGATCAGCAGGGGTGTCTCCACTTTATCGGCAAAGAAAACGGGAGAGTTGTCGATATAGAGTTGGAGTGAATCGCTCATTGGCACGCCGATGCGCGACTGCGTTTGCTCATACTGGAACTGACGGCTGCGTCCCGACTCCCAGCGAATGCCTCCGTAGGCGCTGGTCATGTTTGATACCGGTGCTCCGGCACCCGCCGCCTTAAACAGGTTGGTCTGTGTGACCAGATAAGCCACCTGGTAACCGCCCCAGCTCTGACCCTGTATGGCCATATTGGCGGCATCCACCCAGTTGTTTTGAGCCAGTGCTTCCGCGCCCGACACCACGGCGTTGTAGGCATCCATGCCCGGTTGTCCCACGCTGTAGCGGATATCGGGGGTGAAGACCAGATAGCCGCGGCTCACGAAGAAAGGGATGTTGATCACAGAGCGACTGGGAGCCGGCGTGAACCAACGGTAGAGATCATCGGAATGCTTCTCGTAGAAGTAGATGATCACCGGATATTTTCCGGCAGGATCAAAATCCTCCGGCTTGTAGAGAATGCCCTGCAGCGGTTCTCCGGTATAGGAGGTCCAGGAGATAAGCTCCGCCGTTCCCCAGTTATACTCTTTCATCTGTGGGTTGATATTGGTCAGCTTTTCCGCTGTTTTCCAAAGGTCTGTGGTCACATAGAGGTCGGGGACAGTATGGAAGTTGCTTTTCTCAAAAAGGTAGAGATCCTTTTCTTTCGCTCTGATCAGCGAACTGTAGGTGAACCCCTCCATCACCCTTTTCTTCAGCGGGTTTCTTCCCTTTTGAGCAAGGGTAAACCATCCATTCTTTTTGCTCTTGTTGTCAAAGGCTGAAAGCAGCAGTTGTTCTTCTTTTTCGATGAATCGTTTTTCCCGGTCGGTGTTCACGTAGCGGAAAGTGAGGGAATCGCTGCGACCCTCTCCACTTGTGATGTTCACCGGATTGGCCTTACCTTTTGGATCGATCTTCCAGATATCAAAGGCGTCATAAAGCAGCAGGAACTCATCCTCTGCACCCCATGCTGCCAGGCCATAGGGGCCCGGTGCTGCCGGCACATCGTTCTTCTCGTTCCAGAAGTTGACCGGGATCTCACGGGTGAGGTTGCGAGTGCTCTCTTCCCGGTTATCGTATAGCAACCAGTGTTGTTGCGTGGCGTCCCACCAGAGCGTGTAGTTGCCGGCAGGCGAGAGCATCGGCCGTCCCGCTACCGGGGCGCCAACCTGTTGCAGGCGCTGCTCCTGCAGATCCATCACCCAGACATCGTAACGAGGAGAGACATCCCACTGGCTCTCCAGCTGATAGGACAGGTCGGACCAGAGCAGCGCGTAGCGTCCGTTGCCCTCGTCGGCGATGGAGGCGTAGGGCATCTCTTCCGTGGCTACCGGCAGGAAGTGGCCGGGGAGGTTGGGGTCAATGATGCCGGCATAGGTGCGCCTTTTTTCGCGATTGAGTTCCGCCAGTTGTTGCGGCTGGATGAGAGGCTCCTGCCAGTGCCAGATGTCGAGGCTCGCCATCTCGAAGTCGACGATGGTGGTGTCTTTGGGTGCCTGACGCGGTGCTGCTCCGATCAGGATTCTGCACCCATCCCTGCTGAATGAGGGAGATGCATGCTCACTGAAGATCCATCCCTCTGGCAGTCCCACGGCACCGCTGCCGGCAATCAGGCGGGCTGTGTCGGCTCCGGCTGTATAGTACCGGAGATCAAACTGTTTCTGTTCAACCTTGGAGCTGTCGGCGGTGGAGAGATAGAGCAGCTGTGTGCCCTCTTCATCAAAAGCAAGCGATTGGTAGCTTCTCTTGTCGGAGGAGATCCATTGTTTTGCCGGCCTCTTCAGATCAAAGAGCAGTACTCCCTGCTCACTTGTGCTGTCATTCTTCTCAGGTTCGATCACCACTGCAAAGCTTTTTCCCTCTTTGCTGAACAGATGTTCCTTTGCTTGTCGCAGGGTGTCCTCCTTACGTGTCGCCAGGTTTCGCAGGATCAAAGCCTCCTTTTCTTTTTCCTTTTTGTGGACAGTGTCCCCCGGTAGGGAGATGCTGTAGGCCAGGTGGGTGAACGACTTCTCTGCGGTTTTGAACGACTTCGCACCGGCGATCTTTTCTACCGCAAAAGTGGGGTTATGGATGATCAGCAATGTATCTTTTGGCTGTTCATCCTCTTTCTTTTTGTCGATCCGTGCCTGCCGTCGCTCGGCGAATGGCGCTTTGATCAACCCCACGGTCCACTCCCCATCAGATGAGAGCCTGAATTGGGTCACCCGCTCTTGCAGAAGGGATCGTTTGCCGTTGAGGTCTCGCACAGAGAGAGCGGTATCACCCTCCTGGGGTGCAATCAGTGTCGCCATGATCTTCCCGTCATCACTCACGGTCGTTTTGGAGAGGCTGTTCCAGCTGTCATATACCGAGTGGTCGAGCGTTTTTTTCTGGGAGTAGAGGGCATTGGCCAGCAGTAAGCCGGCGGCGATTAGCAGTAAAGATCGATGTTTCATATTTATTTTTCAGTTGAGGGGATCTCCCAGCTCAGAGGAATCCCCCTTGAAGTTGAACAAAAATAGTGAATTTTTTGAAAAAAATGCGTAAGGATTGCTTTTTTTGAACATCTATCTTCTCTTTATTGTTCCTACATCAATTATGAAGCAGGAAAAAAGTTATCAGATAACCCTCACAGGAAAGGAACCTCTGTTGGAGGAGACCTTGCAGGAAGTGCGGGGAGTGAAAGGTGTGGCGTCACTGCAGCATGACCCTCAACAGGGAACGCTGCTCGTGACAATCGAGGAACGCAGGAGAGATGATGCTGCGGAGATCCTGCAGGAGGTGATCGGTGCCATCCGCCGGGAGGGTGGTGAAGTGTTGACAGAGAAGATTTCTCAGCCGGTACTCAACATGACCTGTGCAGCATGTGCCTCCAGTACACAGAACGTACTTTCGTTTGTTCCCGGTGTGCTCACAGCATCAGTCAATTACGGAAACGGAAAAGGACAGATTGAATACCTCCCTGGAATTGCCACCCCCCTGGCGATGAAGCAGGCACTGCAGGAGATAGGGTACGATTTGCTGACGGAAGAGGAGGAGAGCTCGTTCAAACAGATGGAAGAACTACAGGAGGAGAACTATCGAACCTTACGCCGTCATACCATTCTGTCAGTAGCCCTTGCCATCCCCTTGGTGGTGATTGGCATGTTCTTCATGCATGCTCCCTTTGCGAACATCGCCATGTGGGCCCTGGCAACATTGATTCTCTTTCTCTTCGGGCGTCGCTTCTTTGTGGGCGCATGGAAACAGGCACGGCATCGTTCCGCCAACATGGATACGCTGGTGGCACTGAGCACCGGTATCGCTTATCTCTTCAGTCTTTTCAACATGCTCTGGCCACAGTTTTGGGAGAGCCGTGGCCTGGAGGCGCATGTCTATTTCGAGGCGGCAGGTGTGATCATCGCTTTCATCCTCCTGGGTAAGATGTTGGAGGCAAGGGCGAAAGGACACACTTCCGATGCCATCCGTAAGCTGATGGGGCTACAGCCCTCCACCGTAACTGTTTTCCGTGAGGGCAGGGCCAGTGAGATACCGATCGCCGGGGTGATGGTGGGAGACATTGTGCTGGTGAGACCGGGCGAGAAGATTGCCGTGGATGGTGAGGTGACCGAAGGAAGCTCTTTCGTGGATGAGAGCATGATCTCAGGGGAGCCGCTCCACGTGGAGAAGAGCAGTGGCGCAAAGGTGTTTGCCGGCACCATCAACCAGAAAGGGAGCTTCCGCTTTCGTGCCGACAAGGTGGGTAAGGATACGCTGCTGGCGCAGATCATCCGTACGGTGGATGAGGCGCAGGGGAGCAAGGCGCCCGTTCAGGGACTGGTAGACCGGATCGCGGCGGTGTTCGTACCGGTAGTGATTGGCATCGCGCTGCTTAGCTTTGTGACCTGGTTCCTCCTTGGCGGCGAGAACGGCTTTGTCTATGGCCTGTTGACCATGGTGACGGTGCTGGTGATCGCCTGTCCCTGTGCGTTAGGGTTGGCTACACCCACGGCCATCATGGTGGGTATTGGCAGAGGTGCCGACGAGGGGATCCTGATCAAGGATGCCGAGAGCCTGGAGCGTGCCAAGAAGGTGGATATGGTGGTGCTTGATAAGACTGGCACCATCACCGAGGGGAAGCCACAGGTGACCGCCATCACCTGGTCGTTAGATGCCACTCCCCTGCACCGGGATATCCTCTACAGCATTGAGCAGCGCTCAGAGCATCCGTTGGCCGATGCCATCACGGCGGAGCTGAGGGAGACAAGCACGCTTCTTGACGATGTCAACATTTTGCAGGTGAGCGGCAAGGGAATAGAGGGTACCTATGAGGGAGAGACTTATTACATTGGCAACGTGGACTACCTGACATCGAAAGGGGTGGTGATCCCGGCCGACCTGATGCAGCAGCTCTACCTGGAGATGGATGCGGCTCATACTGTATCGTTGTTTGCCAACAGGGAGAAAGCACTGGGGGTGGTAGGCATCACCGACAAGATGAAACCTTCTTCGAGGGAGGCAATCGCACAGTTGCAGGAGATGGGAATAGCAGTTGCCATCTATACGGGCGACAATGAGAAAGTGGTGGCAGCATTGGCGAAAGAGCTGGGTGTTACCGAGTACCGGGGTGGTGTGCTGCCGGAGGAGAAAGCGGAGCTGATCAAGAAGCTGCAACAGCAGGGACATACGGTGGCGATGGTGGGTGATGGAATCAACGACAGTGGAGCGCTGGCGCAGGCCGATGTGAGCATCGCCATGGGCAGTGGCAGTGATATCGCGATGGATGTGGCGAAGATGACCATTATCTCCTCTGACCTGCAGCGGGTACCCAGGGCGATCCGTCTCTCGCAGGCCACGGTGCGGACCATCCGCCAGAACCTGTTCTGGGCCTTTATCTACAACATGATCGGCATCCCCATCGCAGCAGGTGTGCTCTTTCCCTTTACCGGTTTCCTGCTCAACCCGATGATCGCTGGTGCTGCCATGGCACTAAGCTCGGTCAGCGTGGTGACCAACAGCCTCCGGTTAAAGCGAAAATCCTTTTAATCCACCAGCAGGTTATAGCTGGAGAGCAACAGCCCCACCACCTCAGAGTAGTTATCACGTCCCGAGCTCACCCCGTTTGTCTTCAGGTAGGCATCATACATTTTGTCCTGGGTATCGGAGAGGATTTCGTTCCGGGCCGCCATCCAGTGCTCGCTGTTCCGCTGCAGGTCGGCAATGATCTCGGGGCGGATGGATTGTACCAGCGATTCGTATGCGTCTGGCAGCAACCGCCTTGCATCGCGTAACAAGTAGCCCAGCACCGAGACATATCCGCTGTAGCGCACCATCGGGTGGCTGCTGTGGGCACAGGCTGCGAAGCTGTAGAGGTTGGCCTCCGACTCCGCTGCGATGCCGAAGTGATGGGCCATCTCATGGGCCAATGTGAAAGGGTAGGTGAAGGCGAGCCCGTAGTCGTTCACATGGATCTCGTTGAAGAAAGGGCCAAAGTATCCCGATATCCCCATACCGGTGTAGAGCGGCTCATAGAGCATCGGTTTCACCCTTCGCCTTCCGTAGGGGTAGGAGATACACAACGGCTCCCGCAGCCCGGCATATGATTGTTCTATTTCCAGCCGGACAGCCTCCTTGTCCATTTCGCTGCAATCGGTATAGCTCCGGTTGGCCTGTACGATGAACTTTTCCGTCAGCCGCATCAGCTCTTCCCTGTTGAAGGCTGCTTTCTCCACTCCACTCCGGTCGTAGAAGTCGCCACGAAAGTAAGCAATTCCCCAGCCCAGGTAGAACCAGGCAATGACAATCAGGACAAACCTTCCCGCCGAGTAAAGGGATCTCTTCCATCCTCTCTTCCGGAAGATGAGCCTCGCTGTCATCCCGATCAACCACAAAATTGTTGCGGTGATAAAGAGATCGTAGAGCGAAAAGGGAAAGATACCGGAGATGAAAGAAAGAAAGGAGGCAAGCAGTGGGTAAACATGCAGCATGTAGCCCTCGGAGAGCCGACTGTTGCGGCTGAAGAGAAATATCAGGGAAATCAGCAGCAGTGTGGCAATCAGCAGAGGGAGAAAACGCGGGTTGTCCCCCTGGGTCTTCTTCCTCTCTTCATGTTTCCTTACGCTTCTCTTCATCTTATTCGGTTATGATCACCCCTGCCGGTCGATGGGTGAGGATAGGGATCTTCAGCACCTGTTCCACGTATTGAAAGTAGTAGAACAGTTTGTGATTCAGTTCAAAACCATAATCCACACCCGGTTCATACCCTATTATGGGCTCAAAGAATGATCTTTTACGGGGTTGGGTGGCCAGGTAATTCCAGGCCGACACATACTGATGGTTCCAGCTCTCATAGTATTGTTGTGAGCGGTATCTGGCCGGTGAATTCTGAAGCATGTACCAGGTTTCGAATCCCGGGTCGAATACAATCAGTTCATATTCGACGGAATCTTCCTGAGCCTCATTTCCGTTCGGTTCAATCTTTACCATCCCTTTTGGCCCCGAGCAGGCAGACAGGAATGTCACTGCCATAAGCAAGTAAAATATTTTTTTCATGATCCTGTTTTTATCACCATCCTGTTCATATCTTTGCTGCACTCGCAGTTATCATGTACTTGTGCAAAAAAAATGTTCACGCCCGTTTCATATTTACAGTCTCAAATATACACCATCTTCTCAAATAATCAAAATCCTGAAAAGGAGGAATTTATTCCATACGTGGTGCTAAAAACCGCCGGTTTTAGCCGCTTAAACTTTACTCGGCTTTAGCCTAAGTATAACCCACCTACTTCACCGGGTAGTTGATGAGTTCAATCCCTGTTTTCTTAATTTCATGGACAAAAGGATTATCAGAAATGAAGTCCTGCTTAGACAAGGGATGCGGTTCAATCCTTGAATCAAACTTGGATGCTAATAACATCAATTGGACTTGAATATTGAATTTTTCGGAATCCATTAGATTATCAATAATCACTGCAATATCAATATCACTTTCAGCTCTTTGATTATTTTTGGCAAATGAACCAAATAGATATGCAGTCACAAATCCTGGAGTTTGATTTGCCACACTCGAAATGTATTGCCTTATAATATTATCTGTTTCTTTATCCATTGCCGGTTAATTTTAAGGTTTTCAATCCATGTTGTAGTAAACTCTGGTGTACATATTTGTTGAAAGCTCATTTTATAATCGTCATACCGCGCATTAATATTGAATGCTGTAACAGCCACTAAAAACATTCGTTGTTCATCGGTTAATTCCAAATTGCATTTCTCAGCTAATCGTAACAAATTATGGGTATAAGGTGGATAATCATCGTTAATTTTGACATAAAGCGCCTTTAATAATTTTTCAATCATTAAATGGCCTACAAATAATGCCCAATTGAATTTTTTATTTTCATACATAGTCATCATTGTATCAAAGTCTTCATCTGAGCTATCAGTCCAATACTTAATCAGCTTATCCTTATCAAAATCCTTTTGTTCCATTTTTCAAATGCACATAGAAGTTTATACATATAACAGACCCATAAAAATTGCCAGTTTTACCTCACTTCACTTTGTTCTGTTCGGGAGAGTAAAATTTATAGAAGAAACAGGTATTTCTTTACTTCACGCTTCATAGATCAACTGTTTGGATTCATTAATACTTTCAATGAAGTATGGGTTTGAAAGTGACCTTTCAGTTACGATGTCAATCTCTCTTCTAAAGAGTTCTCTGAGCTTATAGTGAAGTGTGAAGTAGTTCTGCGTGTATTCATCAACGGTCAGGTTGTCAGAAAATGATATGAGAAAATCTATATCACTATCTTCCCGAAATTTGTCGGATACAACAGAGCCGAATACGTAAAGCCTTTTAATATTAAGGGCTTGACAAATCGCAATTAACTCTTTCTTTTGTTTTTCTAATAATTGTTGCATCTCATTTTTCTTTCTATCGCCATCCTGTTCATATCTTTGCTGCACTCGCAGTTATCATGTACTTGTGCAAAAAAAATGTTCATGCCTGTTTCATATTTACAGTCTCAAATATACACCATCTTCTCAAATAATCAAAATCCTGAAAAGGAGGAATTTATTCCATACGTGGTGCTAAAAACCGCCGGTTTTAGCCGTTTAAACTTTACTCGGCTTTAGCCTAAGTATAACCCACCTACTTCAGTGGGTGGGTGTTGAGTTTGTGTGTTGTGGTGCGTTATTTCTTAAGTTATCAGAATTTATTTGTATTTGTCCACCGATTGCTCTTAGCACTTTCATAATTGTCTCAAATTGAGGTTTAGCGCCATCAGATAAAGCTTTGTATAAACTGGGTCTGCTTAGTCCGGTCTCTTGAGCAATTTTTGTCATTCCAATTGATTTTGCAATATGTCCAATTGCTGTAATTAGATCAGAATCATCTCCCTCTGCTAATACAGCATTCAGATATTCCGCAATCATTTCGTTACTATCTAAATAGTCTGCTATATCAAATCTTGAAGTTTCCATTACCCTATTTTTTAATTCGTTTTAAAATCTCTTTTGCCTTTTCTATGTCTCTCTGCTGACTTGATTTATCTCCACCAATAAGCAGAATAATAATTTTTTCGTCAGATTCTTTAAAATATACTCTGTAGCCTTTAGCGTAGTCAATTTTTAATTCCCGAATTCCATTACCAACAGGTTCGCAGTGTCCAAAGTGTTCATCAATCTCAATCCTTTGAATGCGAAACAATATTTTGGCTTTGGCTCTTAAATCTTTTAGTTTTCTCAGCCATTTGTCAAATTCATCTGTTTTCTCAATTATGTACATTCATTTTTAATCTGTATCCATCTGGATACAAAGTTATGCAATCTTTTCTGTTTATGAAAGGTTTAATTCAAAATTCTATTAAAACTCACTTCTTCAAAAATACTATAGTTCTGTTTCTTAAAATAGATCACAACGGTTGTCTACTTGGCGTAGGACAGGATTTGGGGATAAAGTTCATACGAAGGGATTCAGTCGTGGAATGTGGATCTCGGGTTTCCGGAGCCGAAAGACCGTCGTCTTATTATGCATAGCGCGCTGAACAAAACGCTCAGCCCAACTGGAGCTGCACTCGCGGTTATCATGTACTTGTGCAAAAAACATGTTCATGCCCGTTTTATATAGAACCGAAATTTTTCTGACACAGGTAAGTGATGACGAAAAAATGAACAAACCTGTCTGAAAATTGTTCCGAAAAGTGAGAATCGCCCCAATTGTCACGGGGATAAAATTATTACACATTTTAAAAGAGGAAAGAAAAAATGGAAACAATCAAATTCAAAACAAATATCAATTGCACCAATTGTCTGGCCAAAGTTACCCCCTTTCTGGATAAAAAGGAGGGGATTCAGTCGTGGAATGTGGATATCGAAAATCCCGATAAAATATTGACCGTGGAGACGGAAACGCTTTCCGCGGAGGATATCGTGAAGACCATCAAACGAACCGGGTTTGTAGCGGAGGAGATTTGAACGCTGTTACCCGGGAAATTGAATTACCTGCATGGTATATACCTTCTTCACTGCGGGATATTCCGCTTAAAACTCCTCTAAAAGATTTTCGTAGGAAGTCAATAATTTTAGTCGTATGAAAGATGTTGTTCTATTTATGATTTGTATTTTTGCTTTATCATCTTGTTTTAATAATAAGAAAGGAACAAAAGATGTTCAGCAAACAACATTGGCTACGACTGATGACAATTCAGTTATACGTCAACTCCTAATATTAGATAGTGTACCGAGTGCATATGGGGTAGATTCAATATTACTGCTAAAAACTGTTGTTAATAATCTTACTGTAGTTGATAACCACTTAACGTTTGCTTTGAATAAAGATTCTTTTGTCAATAAAGGACTTCCGGAACATTATTATGACAGGTTGATGAAAGATCTCAAAGACGCAAATCATATGATAGATTCAACCGGTATAAAAAATATAGATGAAATCCTGAAAAAATCCTATAAGGATTTGTATGAGTTATTTGGTGAACCCAACGAGAAACATTAAATCAATTGAAAATGCCCCCCGAATTAAGCAAAGAATGGGAGGCATTTTATAAATAACGCATGTTTCGCACTTCTCTCAAACTTTATCAGTTTGTTTTACATCTGCCGACATTTCCTGGTTTGATATTTGGTGTCAAAATTTTCTCAAGTAAATAAATATGTTAAAAACAGAAAAAGAGTTGTATTTTAATTTCAAAATATATTCCTTTGCAAACAAATAACAGTGAAATGACGAATTTGCTTATAAACGGATATTGGTGGCGCTGCTTACAACTCACAAGGTCGTAAGGAGTAGCATCATGCATTTATAGTTCATCACTGAAAGATATAAAAGAGCCTGTCGCAATCCTGCGGCGGGCTTTTTAAGTTTTGGCAGGTACAATCTGTGAGCAGAAGATGGAGAATAAGCGGACAACAGAACGAATGAGCAACAGACAGACGGATCAAAGAAATTTCAACGTGGGATACTTCCATCCGTAACCCATTCAGGATACAATTTAAACAGAACGACATATGCAACAATTTTCAATCGATGAGAGAGGGTATTACGGCGAGTTCGGGGGGGCCTACATCCCCGAGATTCTTCACCGGTGCGTGACCGATCTGCAGGAGGCTTACCTGCGGATCATGGAGAGCAAACGCTTTCAGGAGGATTTCGATCAGCTGTTGCGCGACTATGTGGGGCGGCCCTCGCCGCTCTATCTCTCCCGGCAACTGACGGAGCGCTACGGGGCGAAGATCTACCTGAAGCGGGAGGATCTCAACCATACGGGAGCGCACAAGATCAACAACACCATCGGACAGATACTGATTGCCCGCCAGATGGGCAAAACACGGATTATCGCCGAGACGGGTGCGGGTCAGCATGGGGTGGCCACCGCCACTGTCTGTGCGCTGATGCAGATGCCCTGCACGGTATATATGGGCAAAACCGATGTGGGGCGGCAACAGGTAAACGTGAGGAAGATGGAGATGCTGGGTGCCACCGTGGTGCCGGTCACCTCGGGTAATATGACACTGAAAGACGCCACCAACGAGGCGATTCGCGACTGGTGCAGTCACCCTGCCGACACGCATTACATCATTGGCTCCACCATTGGGCCGCATCCCTATCCCGACATGGTGGCCCGCCTGCAGTCGGTGATCAGCAAAGAGATCAAGCTGCAGCTGGCGGAGAAGGAGGGGCGCGACTATCCCGATTACCTGGTGGCCTGCGTGGGTGGTGGCAGCAATGCCGCGGGCACCATTTACGAATATCTGGAGAATGAGAAGGTTCGCATTGTGTTGGCAGAAGCGGGCGGAAAAGGAATAGACAGTGGTGAGTCCGCCGCCACGATCCATCTGGGTAAAGCCGGAGTGCTGCATGGCTGCCGAACGCTGCTGATGCAAACCGACGACGGACAGATCACGGAACCCTACTCCATCTCTGCGGGACTGGACTATCCCGGCATCGGCCCCATCCACGCCAATCTTGCTATGCAGCACCGCGCACAGGTGTTCGCGATCAACGACGATGAGGCGCTTCGCGCAGCATTCGAGCTTACCCGGCACGAGGGTATTATCCCTGCACTGGAGTCGGCCCATGCACTGGCTGCACTGGAGAAGGTGACCTTCTCTCCCGGGGATGTGGTGGTCGTCACGCTCTCGGGAAGAGGGGACAAAGATCTCGAGACCTTTTTTAAGTATGAGGAGGAATACAGGTAAGACGCAAGACACAAGACACAAGAAATAAGAATACGAATACGAAACAAACAGCTAACAGCTAACAGCTTACGGCTTACAGCTTATCGCTTATCGCTTATCGCTAACAGCTTACCGCTTACAGCTTATCGCTAAAACAAATACCTATGCAATACAAATTTCAAACAAACAGCAAAAAGATCATGGGCGACCTCCACACACCGGTGAGCGTCTATCTCAAGGTGAGGGACAGCTTCCCTCAATCGGCCCTGCTGGAGAGCTCCGATTTCCACGCCGGACAGAACAGCATCTCCTACCTGGGGCTGAAGCCGGTTGCCCGCATTGAGGTGAACCGAGGTGTTTGCACCTCGCAGTTCCCTGACGGAACGGAGGAGCAGGAGTCACTCTCCGAAACTTTCACCATCTCCGATGCACTGAACCGCTTCATCGCCCGCTTTGAGGTGGAGGGCGACGAGCTGCAGCAGTGCGGCCTCTTTGGTTACACCACCTTCAACTGCGTGAAATATACCGAGAACATAGCCATCCGTGAAAGCAAGGAGGAGCGCAACGACGCACCTGACCTGCTCTATATCCTCTTCAAGTACCTGCTGGTGTTCAACCATTTTACCGATGAGATTCATTTGATTGAGCTGCAGGGCGAGCAGGAGGTGAGCAGCCTGATAAAGGTGGAGTCGCTGATCAACCAGCGCAACTTCGCCACTTACAACTTTTTCCCCGAAGGGGAGGAGCGAAGCACCATCACCGACGAGGAGTACAAGGAATATGTGCGCAGCGGTGTGGAGCACTGCCTGCGGGGCGATGTTTTCCAGATTGTCCTCTCCCGTCGTTTCATTCAGCCTTTTACGGGTGATGACTTCAAGGTGTACCGTGCGCTGCGCTCCATCAACCCATCACCCTACCTCTTCTATTTCGATTTCGGTGGGTTTCGCATCTTCGGCTCATCACCCGAAACCCACTGCAAGATCAGCGGCCGGCAGATCAGCATCGACCCCATCGCGGGAACGACAAAACGTACCGGCGACTACCAGGAGGACATGAAGGCGGTAGAGTTCCTGCTGAACGACCCGAAGGAGAATGCGGAGCATGTGATGCTGGTCGACCTGGCACGGAACGACCTGAGCCGCAATGCACACGATGTGGAGGTAGCCTTCTTCAGGGAGCCGCAGTTCTATTCGCACGTCATTCATCTGGTTTCACGCGTGAGCGGCATACTCAACGAGGATGCCAACCCCATAAAGGCTTTTTTCGACACCTTCCCTGCAGGAACCTTGTCGGGAGCACCCAAAGTGCGCGCGATGCAGCTCATCTCTGAGATTGAGCCGCATAACCGTGGTGCCTACGGTGGTTGCATCGGTTTCATCGGGCTCAACGGCGACATCAACCAGGCGATCACCATCCGCACCTTCGTAAGCCGTAACAACGAGCTGTGGTATCAAGCCGGCGCGGGCATCGTCTCCCAGAGCAGCGATGAGTATGAGTTGCGGGAAGTGAACAGCAAGTTGGGTGCCCTGAAGGGGGCCATCGACAAGGCAGCCAGACTCTACAACAGTTAATGACAAACGGATGAAGAAGATATTGATATTTGACAATTACGACTCCTTCACCTACAACCTGCTGCACACGGTGCAGTCGCTCGGTTACACCGAAGTGGATGTGATCCGTAACGACAGAATAACCCTTGGGGAGGTGGAGCGGTACGACAAGATCATCCTCTCACCCGGTCCCGGTCTGCCCGAAGAGGCGGGATTGCTGCTGCCACTCATTGAGCGATATGCAGCCACCAAGAGCATCCTGGGTGTCTGCCTCGGCCATCAGGCCATCGGGCAGCTGTTCGGCGCGAAGCTGGAGAACATCCCTTTTGTCTTCCACGGCGTGCAGACACCGGCACAGATCATTGCAGAGGACTCTCTCTTTACCGGTTTGCCCGAAAAAATCATGGTAGGGCGTTATCACTCCTGGATCGTTTCACGGGATAATTTCCCTGCCGAGCTGGAGATCACCGCAGTCGATCAGGCGGGCACCATCATGGCCTTGCGGCACCGCACCCTCGACCTGCATGGGGTGCAGTTCCACCCTGAGTCGATTCTTACCCCTCAAGGGACGGTCATCATCCGCAACTTCCTCGACCATTCTGTTTTACCGAAACCCAAAAATGAATGAACATGAAAGAAATCCTATACCAACTGTTTGACTACCAGTATCTCACCCGTGAGCAAGCCCGGGAGGTGCTGTTCACCATCGTAAAGGGCGATGTGCCGGAGACGCAGATCGCCTCGCTGATTACCTCCTTTCTGATGCGGAGCATCTCGGTGGATGAGGTCCTCGGCTTCCGTGACGCACTCCTTGAGATGCGGGTCCAGGCGGATTTTTCCGGCTATGACCCGCTCGATATCGTGGGTACCGGCGGCGACGGCAAGAACACATTCAACATCTCCACCACCGCCTGCTTTGTGGTGGCCGGCGCCGGTTATCCCGTGGTGAAGCACGGCAATTACGGCGCCACTTCCATCAGCGGGGCGAGTAACGTGATAGAGAGCCTCGGGGTGCGCTTCACCACCGATCATGATCGGCTGCGGCGCAGTCTGGACAGCTGCGGGCTAGCCTACCTCCACGCCCCGCTCTTTAGTCCCGCCCTCAAGGCAGTGGCACCGGTGCGGAAGAGCCTGGGCGTGCGCAACTTCTTCAATGTGCTGGGGCCGCTGGTGAACCCGGTGCAGCCGCGGCACCAAATGCTGGGTGTTTACAACCTTGCCATGTCGAGGCTCTACAGCTACATCTACCAGGTGGAGAACAAGCGTTTCAACATCGTACACAGCCTCGACGGCTACGATGAGATATCCCTCACAGACCGCTTCAAGGTGGTCTCCAACAGGGGAGAGCAGCTCTTCTCACCGGCCGATCTCGGTTTTGAGGCCATCCCACAGGAGGCACTTTACGGCGGGGACACACCCGAAGAGGCTTCACAGATCTTCTGCAGGGTGCTGGCCGCCGAGGGTTCGCAAGCGCAGATGAATGTGGTGTTGGCCAATGCTGCTTTCGGGATACAGACCATTGAACAGGAAAAGCCTATTGGCGAGTGCCTGGAGATGGCGAAGGATTCTCTTTATGGGAAGAAGGCGCTCCGCACGCTGGAGAAATTTGTTGAGATAAATCAATGATAAGCTATAAGTCATAAGCTATAAGCTAAACAATTATGCAAGATATACTGAGCGAGATCATCGCACACAAAAAGATAGAGGTGGCACGGCAGAAGGAGGAGACCCCTTTCTCTGTGCTTGAGAAAAGGATATCGGAAGAAACAATTCCCTTTCACTCACTGAAATCCGCTCTGGAACAATCATCCACGGGAGTCATCGCCGAGTACAAGCGCCGTTCACCCAGCAAAGGGTGGATCAACCAGACAGCTGATGCGGAGATAGTGACCAAGGCTTACGAAACGGCGGGCGCAGCTGCATTGTCGGTATTAACCGATGAAGCATTCTTTGGCGGAACCCTCGCTGATTTGCAAAAGGCAACGCAAACTGTCCATATCCCCGTAATGCGGAAAGAGTTTATCATGGATGAATACCAGCTCTTCGAAGCAAAGCTTGCAGGAGCAAGTGCGGTATTGCTGATTGCTGCCGCCATCACGAAAGAGGAGTCGAGGCAGTTCACGAAACTGGCGCATCAGCTGCAGCTGGATGTGTTGCTGGAGCTGCACGATGAGCGGGAGACGGAATACATCACCCCGCTCAACCGGCTGATAGGCATCAACAATCGCAACCTGGGCAGCTTTGTCACCGATGTGCAGAAGTCGTTCCGGATGATTGAACTGCTCCCGCAGGAGGCACTGCTGATCTCCGAGAGCGGCATCTCCGACCCGCGGGTGGTGCGTGAGTTGCGCGATGCCGGCTACCGCGGTTTCCTGATCGGCGAAAACTTCATGAAGAGTGAAGATCCGGGAGAATCGCTCAGACAATTCCTGAGAGGAGTTGGGAGTTAGCAAGTTAGGTTAAATAACCAGCTAAAGATATGATCATCAAAATTTGCGGCATGCGTGATGCGGAGAATATCCGGACTGTGGAACAGCTGGGTGTCGACTGGATGGGATTTATCTTCTATCCCGGTTCGTCACGATACGTAGGAGATGAGTTGAGCTGTATCCCGGAGAGGGTGAAGCGGGTAGGGGTGTTCGTGAACGAGTTGCCGGAGAGGGTGCAGAAGATCGCCTCATTAAACCGGCTGCAGATCATTCAACTGCACGGAAATGAATCGCCCGCTTACTGCCGTTTCTTACAGGATGTTGGTTTCACAGTGATAAAGGCGTTCGGGATGGATTGTGGAGAACCATTTCCCGCTGAACAGGTAAAGAAGTATGAGGGCAGTTGCGACTACTTTCTCTTCGACACCCGAACAGCGCATCATGGTGGTTCCGGAAAAAAATTCCGCTGGGAGCTGCTCTCCAGCTACAGGGGAGCTACCCCTTTTTTGCTGAGCGGAGGCATCAGGCCGGATGATGCCACAGCCCTGAAATCGTTCAATCATCCGCAATTTGCGGGGATCGATCTCAATAGTGGCTTTGAGATAGCTCCGGCATTGAAAGACAGGATCTTGCTACAGCGTTTTTTGACGCATATGGGGCGCTGAATCCAGCGTATTTGGTTCACCAATTATAAAAAAACAGACAACTTAAATGATATGAACAGGATTGATCAATTGTTTCAACAGAAGAAAGAGCATATTTTATCGGTTTACTTTACCGCTGGTTATCCGCAGCTCAACGATACCGTAAGGGTGATGCAGGCGCTGGAACGGAATGGAGTGGATATGCTGGAGATCGGTGTTCCTTTCAGCGACCCGATGGCCGACGGGCCGGTGATCCAGGCCGCTGGCACCCAGGCGCTGCGCAACGGCATGAGCGTGAGAACGCTCTTCAGTCAGCTGGAGGATGTGCGTGCCACAGTCTCCATCCCGCTGGTGCTGATGGGATACCTCAACCCAATCCTGCAGTTCGGCTTCGAGGAGTACTGCCGCAGAGCGGCAGCATGTGGCATCGATGGGTTGATCATCCCGGATCTTCCCTTTGTTGAATATGTGGAATCCTATAAACTGATAGCGGAAAAACACGGACTCCATATGATTATGCTGATTACGCCGGAAACGTCGGAAGAACGCATCCGGTTGATTGACGCACATACCTCCGGTTTTATCTATATGGTCTCCTCCGCATCGGTCACAGGTGCCAGAAAGAGCTTCGGCGAGCAGAACCTGGATTACTTCCGGAAAGTGAATGCGATGGGACTGAAGAACCCACGGCTGATCGGCTTCGGCATCTCTAACAGCGAGACGTTCGCTGCAGCCTGCCGTGAGGCAGCAGGTGCCATCATCGGCAGCCGTTTCATCTCGCTACTGGGGAGTGAACCGTCGGTGGAAGCAGCGGCTAAAAAACTGATTGAAGCGCTTCGATAAATGGCGTTATTCCAAAAAAATTCCCTACATTTGCTGCCTCAATTTTCGCCTTTACAGCCATAAGGGATCAGCTACATGCCATTTCAGTCACATATTGGTGAGATTGCCTCACTGCTTACCGCCGTTTGTTGGACGTTCAGCGCCATCTTCTTCGAAAAAGCGGGGCGCCGCACGGGCTCCCTTTCGGTAAATATCATCCGCATTTTCCTGGGGATCATCTTCCTGGGGATCACCACGCTCTTCACCCGCGGGATGTTCTTCCCGTTGGATGCCACCGTCTATAACTGGTTCTGGTTGGGGCTCTCAGGCATCGTTGGCTTCTTTCTGGGCGATCTCTTCCTTTTCAAGTCCTACACCCTGATCGGATCCCGCACCTCGCAGCTGGTGATGAGCCTCGCCCCGATGATCACTGCCGTGATCGGCTGGTTCTTCCTGCAGGAGATCCTCTCACTGAAGAGCATCGCGGGGATCGTGGTAAGCGTGGCAGGGATCATGATTGCCGTAGCTGGTAAGAGATTGAAGCTGAACATCCCCCTGAGGGGCTTTCTCTATGCTTTGGGAGGTGCACTGGGTCAGGCGGTGGGGCTGATTCTGAGCAAGAAGGGGATGGGTGACTATGACGCGGTGGCAGCCACCCAGATAAGGGCTATTTTCGGTTTCGCTGCTTTTGCGCTCTTGGTCACCTTTGTCGGCCGTTGGAGGCGGGTGTTTATGGCTCTCGGGGACAAAACGGGAATGAAGTCGATCACGGTTGGAACCGTTTTTGGCCCCTTTATTGGCGTCTCTCTCTCGCTCTATGCAGTGCAGCACACTGAAACGGGCATCGCCTCGGCATTGATGGCGCTGGTACCCATCTTTATTATCCTCCCCACCTCCATCATGTTCAAAGAGAAGATCACCGCCCGCCAGGTGATCGGGGCGGTGATCAGCATTGCCGGCGCAACGATCTTCTTTCTTTAGTTACACCCTTCAGGATAGAGCGATGGTTCTCTTCTCCCTGCTGCTTTGGAAAGCCAGCTCGATGATCTGTATCACATTGCGCGCTTCCTCCGGCTTCACCGCCAGCGCTGCCTTGCCGTTGATGGCGTCACGCAGGTTAATGAAATAGTCGCGATAGTCGCCTGGCTCGCTTTCCAGTTTTCCCCGGATCATCACACCCTTGTATTCGGTGTGGATCGTGCCCCATATCTCCTCAGGCTCCCGTCCCCAATCCTTACCTTGCGGAATGGCCCCACTGTCGAGGGTTGCCTCCTGCACATCCAGTCCGTACTTGACAAACGAACCGTTTGTGCCATGCAGCATATAGGTGGGCCCGGGAATGCGGCAGATCATGCCCGACTTGAGGGTGGCGGTGAAAGTAGAAAAGTGGAGCCGCAGGTCAAAATGATCATCGGCTTTTGCCCATTCCCTTTGCATGTTGATCTCAGCTGTTACTGCCTGGGGCATGCCGAAGAACCAAAGCGCCTGGTCGATCAGGTGTGATCCCAGGTCGTAGAAGATGCCCGATCCGGGCAGTGGCTCCTCGCGCCAACCACCATTGGGGCGTGGTTCAATTCTATACCGGTCGAAATGGGACTCATAATCTACGATCTCACCCAAGAGTCCGCTCTCAAGCAACTTCTTCACCGTACGGGTATCACTCGTGAAGCGACGGTTATGGTAGACCGTTAAAATCTTATGCTGTCTGCGGGCAATCTCAATCAGCTCATCTGCCTCCTCCACATTCACCGTGAAAGGCTTCTCAACCACCACATGCTTGCCGGCCAGCAGCGCCTCGCGCGACCAGCGGAAGTGGTCGGTGTTGGGTGAGGTGACGATCACCAGGTCAATCTCGGGGTCATCGATGATGCTCTTACCGTCGGGGACAATGGCGGTAACCGGATAACGTTCTTCAATCAGGGCAATGCTCTCGGGGCGGGAGGTGCTGATCTTGGTCAGATCATATCCCTCCACCTGGTCGATGAAAGGGGCATGGAACACGCGGCCGGAGAGACCGTAGCCAATGATGCCCGTGTGGATGTTGGTAGACATAGGTTCAATAATTTTATATGGATTGGAACTCAAAGATACACTATTTTTTTGAACCTGAAGCGTTCAGCGTGGATTAACTGTCTGAAACCGATCCAGCAGGTATTGCACCATTTTTCCGGTTGCCAGCGACCGGTGGCTGATCTGGTTCTTCGCCTCATCGCCCAGCTCTGCAAAGGTGCGGTCGTATCCTTCCGGCATAAATACCGGGTCGTAACCAAATCCGTCGCTGCCTCTCTTCACCCGGGTGATGGTTCCACGGATCACCCCCTCGAAGAGGTGCTGTTCTCCATTGCAACAGAGTGCAATGACGGTGCGGAATTGCGCTTTGCGATTCTCATTGTGCTCCATTTCGGCAAGCAGCTTCCGCATATTATCTTCAGCCTGGCAGGCTTCACCGGCATAGCGGGCAGAATAGACACCCGGTGCGCCTCCCAGTGCCTCCACCTCCAGCCCCGTATCATCCGCAAAACAATCGTACCCATATCGTTCATGCACGTAGGTTGCCTTGATGATTGCGTTTTCATCGAGTGTACTGCCTGTCTCTTCGATCTCCTCATGGCAGCCAATGTCGGAGAGGCTCAGGATCTCCAGCGTACCCTTCGTGATTTTTCTTATCTCTTCCAGTTTGTGGCGATTGTTGGTGGCAAAAACAATCTTCTTCATCTCTTGTCTATTTTTTGTTCTCTTTTTTTTCCCTTTCCCTGAGTAGCTGTTCTCTTCTTCGTTCCCGCTCTTTCAGCTCTTTCTCCCGTTGCCGGATCCGCTCCTCCCGTTTCCGTTCCCGCTCTTTCAGCTGTTCCTCCCTGCTTTTTTGAGTCTCACCCTTTTCTTCCGACTGCTTCAATGCCTCTCGGGTGTTCTGCTCCAGCTTCTGCAGCAACTCGTCGGGGGTGAGCGGTGCTTTGTAGACGGGCGGTGCTTCCACAGAGGTCTCATCGGTGTGGTTGTCAGTTGTGCGACCGGTCTCCAAAGGTACAATCTTTTTGGAGTGCTTCTTACTGCTGTTTTCATTTTCTTCCCCCACTTCCGCGGGCAGATAGCGCAGCGGCAGACTCGCCAGACGGCTCTCCTGAAAGATGAGGTAATCTTCTATCCTGCCGTTTCTTAGCAGTCTGCCGACATTCTCTTCCGAGATCACAACCGGCATCACGCCGGCAGGTAGGGACGCGATGAAAAGGCTGTCTGAGAGCAGCATCTCTCCATATTGATAGGCCTCATCGAAGGAGTAAAAAGTGCTGACCCCCAACGCCTCTCTTCCCCTGAGCGGGAAGAAGGTGAGGTCGAATGTACGAAGCCGGAAGCGTGAAAAGTTGAATGTGGCAGTGGCAAACAGCAATTTGTTGCGATCAGTGTTCATCCGGTCAAAAGTAAGCAGGAAGAGATGAGGGCCCTGCTTTTCTTCCAGAAAAAGTGGGTCCGGTTGCTCACTCTTTACGTTGCTGCTTTCAGAAAGGCTTTTCCAGGCAGTGCCGGGCGGCGATCCGGGTGGTAATTTGCCACTCTGAGAGAGGGATTGCATCTGTTTCAGTTGCGGAAGCCAAGCTGATTCCGGAAATCTTTTGCTGAAGTGAGATGCCGTTGTGATCACCTTTGCGGTATCGCCCTCCATGAATGCATGGAAGACTACCTGGTAGAGCGAGTCATGCAGCTCGGAGATCCTGAGCAGCGAATCGTTTACCTCAAAATCAGTCTGTTGCTTTTCGGCCACAGCTGTTTGAAGAGGATTAACCCCGGGTTCAGTACCGGATAGTGCCAGCTCAATGCGCCGCAGCTGCTCCTCATTTGCCAAGGTTTTCATCTTCGCCAGTGCTCTCCTTATTTTCGCCTCTTTCTCTCGTGGTGCCAGTGGTAGCTGGCTCACCGTGGCCTGCAGTTGGAGATCGAAAGGAGTTGAGAGACCTTTCACCGCTTCGAATGCCCGATAGGCTTCCTCCTGTTCGCCGGTGTGTTGCAGTAATTGTCCCAGCAGGTACTGCTCTCTTTTTTTTCTTGAAGGCTCTTTTTCGTTCCTGATGAGACGCTTCAGCCAGGGGATCGCTGCATTGTAGTCGCCCCGTTTCAGCAGGTAGCCGGTATAGGTCTCCGCGAAAAGTTGCTGCAGCTGCTCCGGCAGGTTGATCATCAGTAACATCTGAGCAATCTGTTCAGCCTGGTAGAGGCGGTTCTGCTCCGTGTAGCAGCGCAACATCCAGATGGCAGCTTCGTTCGTGATCGCTTCATCCTGCCGATAGCGGCGGGTGATATGAGAGAAAACAGCCAGTGCCTCCTCCAGGTCGCCATTCTGCAGGTGAGCCTTGCCCAACAGCATCCAGGCGTTGTGTAAAAAGGGATTGAACTCTTCCTGTTGAAGCCATTCCCTCTGTTCGGCTGTTAGTCGTTTTGTAGGGTCGCGACGCGGTTTGGCAGTAATGGAGTGTTCCCTGATCGCTTTCGATGTCTTCTCCACCACCAAGTCAAAGGCTCCGCCCGGCAACTGTTTATCCAACGGGATAACATGCGGGTAAAGGGGTAACAGGCTGTCGTATTGGTCGATGAAGTTGCGCGATTGCTCTTCCAGGATCTTCTGATAAGCCTGTTCAGCGTTGTAATAGACATTGTAACGGGTGGTCAGCTCGTGATAGGCGCGCGTCAGCATTGTGTTCCTCCCGGTACTACATCCTGCACCAAGAATGAACAGTAAAAGGATTGAAGTTCTACCTGTGACGCTGAATATCTCTCTTCTCACCCTGTTTCTTTGCGTTGTTGCTTACCATCATTCAACGGCGGGAAACGTTATTTATTGTTTGCGTTCGGTAATGATGGAAGTGAGAAGATCAGGAACCATAAAAAGACCATCGAAGGCATCTCATCTGTTATGTTGACATGTTGCCGGGGAAATGGTGCGTCGCACGGGTCAGCAGGTGATCCTCGCGATGAGCGAGTGGGAACAGGAGCAGAAGAGCGTCTCAGCCCATAACTGGCTGGTTTTTCTTTGCAATCGCCTTGATGGCCCGGGCTGTAAAGAAGACGACGATCAGCACAAAAATGATGAGCGCCCCAGAGGGAACGTTGAGGTAGTAGGAGAGGATCAATCCGGCAACGCTTCCCAGGAGGCTGAAAAGGATGGAGAGCAGGATCATCCTGGCATAGTTCACCGTGAAGAGGTTGGCAGTCATCTGTGGTACCGTGATCAGCGACATCAACAGTACGATCCCGACCAGGCGGATGCTCAGTACGATGGTGATGGCGATGAAAAACATCATCACATACTCGATGAAATGTACCGGTAGACGCCTTGTGCGTGCAAATTCGCTGTCGAACGAGACCGATACAATGGCGTGGTAGAAGCGTAGAAAAAAGAGCAGCAGCAACGATGAGAGGGTGAGCAGCGCCAGCAGATCGGTGCGGGTGATCGTGAGGATGTTGCCAAAGAGATATTCCGAGAGGTTGGGGGCATAGCCCGGCGTGAGGAAAGTGAGCAGGATTCCCACCGCCATGCCGAACGACCAGAAGACGGCAATAGCGGAGTCTTCGCGTACCCCTTGCTTGTGAGACAGCCACTGGATGCCGAAAGCGGAGAGTACGGCGAAGACGATTGCTGAGAGGATGGGGGGGAAGCCGAAGAAGAAGCCGGCACCCAGCCCCCCAAAAGAGGCATGGGTGATTCCCCCGCTGATGAATACCAAGCGCCTGGAGACCACATATGTTCCTATCAGGCCGCAGGCAATGCTAGCCAACAGTGCCCCCAGCAGGGCGTTGCGGAAAAAAGCGTATTGAATCAGTTCCGGGATATTCATTGCTACCAGCCGTCATGCGTGCATTTTCTCTGCTCTGAGATCGTTCACAATCATCAGCACCTCATCTTTCAACTGATCGGGGAGGGCGATCTCTCTCATCTGGAGGCTTCTGATCCAGTGTGGTTTCTCTTCGTCGAGTACCGAATAGAAGACGTCGCGGAACTCATTTACCTCCTGTTCGTTGTAACGGTCCGAATCGCGGTTGCGGTACTTGTCCAGCTCCTCATCGTCGAAGTACTCAACCGGTTCAACAAAAGTGGCAATCAGGCTATCCTTTTCACAAATCTCATGTGCTCCGCAGCAGCCACCGTTGTTATTGCTCAGGTCGATGGGTGGTGCCGGCGTCTCCCGCTCGGTGGTATTTCCCTTTCTACGTTGCAGAAAGTTGGAGAATGAGAGCGCAATCACAAAGAATGCAATGATGGCAATAAAGAGATATAAACTTTCCATAATCTGTTTTACTTTGAATGAATGGTGAATCCCGCCTTTTTCAGATCTTCCCAGAAAGAGGGATAAGATTTGGCGACCACCATCGGGTCATTGATTATCAGCGGGTTAAATAGTATGGCCCCGGGAGCCATCGACATGGCCATGCGGTGGTCATCGTAGGTTTCAATTGTGGGTATTTCATCGGGGAAGCAACGATCACCGTCCCATTCCAGGATGCCGGATCCATCTTCCCGTAGCAGAAATCCAAGCTTTTTCAGCTCTGTGATCATCGCCGCGATACGGTTTGTCTCCTTGATCTTCAGGCTTTCGGTTCCGGAGAAGAGGAAAGGGATCCCCTTGAAACAACAGGTAGCAGCGAAAGTCTGTGTCAGATCGGGCTCCTGCACGAAGTTGTGGAAGAATTTCTTCGCTTTCCGCTTCGCATGGCGGATGATGATTCCATCATCCTGGTATTCTGTTTCCACCCCCAGGTCAGAGAAGAGGTTGGCAACGTTGGCATCACCCTGCAGGCTTACTCTTCTCAACCCTGGAAGTTTCACCTCTGACTCAGGCAGCATGGCAACGATCTCATACCAGTAAGATGCAGCCGACCAGTCCTGCTCAACGGTATACTCCACCGCTTTATATCTTTGTGGCTTGACCGTGATTTTGTTCTTCTCCCATTTAACATGTACACCAAAATCTCTCATCATGCCGATGGTGAGATCGATGTAGGGTTTGGAGATGATCTGTTTCTCAATATTCATCACCAACCCTTTTTCCATCAGGGGAGCGATCATCAGCAGTGCGGAGATGAATTGGGAGCTGATGTTGCCCGCCACAAAAACTTCTCCACCTTTCAGTGGGTGACCCTTGATCCGTAAGGGGGGGAATCCCTCCTTTTCCAGGTAGTCAATTTCCGCACCCAGCACTACCAAGGTCTCCACCAGCGGATGGATGGGGCGTTCGTGCATCCGCTTGCTCCCTCTGATGATCCATTCTCCTTCCATTCCTGCCAGGAAAGCGGTCAGGAAACGCATGGCTGTTCCAGCGCCTTTCACGTCGAACAGGTTGGAGTTTGAGTTGAACGAATGGATGATCATTTGCGTATCTTCACAGTCCGACAGGTTGTGAATAGGTGTGGTGCTGAGGCTTAATGCATTCAGGATGAGAGCCCTGTTGCTGATGCTTTTGGAAGCGGGAAGATGCACGGTGGTCTGCACCTTATCGGGAGGGCTTATTTGAAATTGCTGTTGCATTCTGCGTTACATTTTTCTTCAAAAATAATCATTTTAACCGAGGAGGCGGTGGTTTCTTGAGTCTTTTAGCTTGTTTAAACTCATTTATGTTTTTTTCTGCTTATCATCTTTCGTGCGAGCTTTTTTCGAGCCTCATGCATGCTTATCCCACCAGTCCGTAGATGAAGACGGCCAGGATGGCCAAGGGAGCGATGTAACGCAGCAGGAAGATATATGCTTTCAGGAAGCCAATGCCCAGCCTGATCGTTCCTTCGTTGGTGATCTGTGCTGCCACCATTTTTTGATCGAGGTACCAACCCACGAAGAGTGAGATAAAAAATCCTCCCAGGGGAAGCATCACCTTGGCGGAGACCAGATCCATCAGGTTGAAGAGATCGGATGAGAAAGAGGAGCCGATACCGAGCAGGATCACACCGGTGGCGACCAGTAGGGTGCTTCTCTTGCGGGTGAATTGGTACTCTTCGTGGATGTAGAGTGTCACCACCTCCATCAGTGAGATGGAGGAGGTGAGGGCAGCCAGAGCAAGCAGGCAAAAGAAGAGAGATCCCCAGATTGCCGAGAGCGGCATCTGGTTGAACAGCTCCGGCAGGGTGATGAAGAGCAATCCCGGTCCTCCGGCCACCAGCTCCTCCGTGATGGTGTCGGGGTTGCTGGTGAGTGCAAAAGCTGACGGGAAGATGATGATCCCCGACAGTATGGCCACCAGCGTGTCGAGGAATGAGACCTGCACCGCTGTCTGCGTGAAGTTGGTGTTGTTGAAGTAGGAGCCATAGGTGATCATGCAGCCCATGCCGATGGAGAGGGAGAAGAAAGCCTGTCCCATGGCATCGAGGAAGAGAGTAGGCTTGAGGTGCGTGGGGTCGGGGCGGAAGAGGAAAGCCAGTCCTGCTGATGATCCATCCAGCAGAACAGAACGAAGAGCCAGGATGATAAGCAGTAGAAAGAGGATCGGCATCATGATCTTGGAGGATTGTTCGATCCCTTTTTTCACCCCGGAGAGGATGAAGAATGCAGTCATCAGGGTGAAAAGGATCATCCACCCCGTTTGCCGCAAAGGATTGCTGCGCAGGTTGTTGAAGTTGGCAGAGAAATCGGTTATGTTGTGAAGACCGCCGGTGAGAGCCTGGAGCACATAGTCGAGGGTCCAGCCGCAGACCACCATGTAGAAGCCCATGATCACGAAGCCGGTGAGCACCCCCAGGCGGCCCACCCATTTCCACTGTGTGCCGGGTGCCAGCTTGTGAAAGGCGCCGGCTGAGTTGGCACGGGATCCGCGGCCGATAATGAACTCACTCATCATGAGTGGGATGCCAAAGAAGAGGATACAGCCGATGTAAACCAGGATGAAAAGGGCACCACCACTGTCGGCCGTCTGACTGGGAAAGCGCCAGATGTTACCCAGTCCCACGGCTGAGCCGGCAGCTGCTGCCACGATTCCTATCTTTGATGCGAATGTAACTCTTTTCTCTGTCATCATTTACTCTTTTGTTTCTTCCTGGCTCACTGTTACATGCTCCATTCAATTCCCTCCCTGGTATCCTTGATCTCAATACCTATGGCCTTCAGCCGCTCCCTTATCTGGTCGGAGGTGGCCCAATCTTTGTTGTCGCGAGCTCTTTTCCGGATATCGAGTATCAGCGACATCAATCCTTCAATCACCTCGCTACTGGCACTCTGGCGCGTCTCGTCAAGCAGCCCCAGCACATCGAAAATAAAAGTATGCATCACCTTTGTGAGTTGCTGCAGGTCGGCAGGCGAAAGAGTCTCTTTGTGATCCCTGGTAGAATGGATGATCCGCACCGCATCAAAAAGGTGGGCAATCAGTACCGGGCTGTTGAAGTCATCGTTCATTGCCGCGTAGCAGCGCTCTTCCAACTCTGAGATATTGACAGAGGAGCTGTTGGAGGGTTCGATCTTCTCAAGTGTGGAGAGGCTCTCCATCAGCTTGCGATATCCCTTCTCTGCGGCTTGCAGCGCCTCGTTGGAGAAGTCGAGCGTGCTGCGGTAGTGCGACTGTGCCATGAAGAAGCGGACGGTCATGGGGGAGTAGCCCCTCTCCAGCAGCGGGTGATCGCCGGTGAAGAGCTCCCGGGGCAGGAAGCCGTTACCGGCACTCTTCGACATGCGGGCACCGTTGACGGTGAGCATGTTGGTGTGTACCCAGTACTTCGCCGGCACCGTATGGTTACAGGCCTGCGATTGTGCAATCTCGTTGGTATGGTGGGTGGCCTGCAGGTCCATCCCGCCACCGTGGATGTCGAAGGTCTTGCCCAGATACTTGCTGCTCATTGCGGAGCACTCGATGTGCCAGCCGGGGAAGCCCCATCCCCATGGGGAGGGCCACTTCATCAACGTCTCCGGCTTGGCCTTGATCCAGAGGGCGAAGTCGAGCCGTCCTCGTTTCTCATCCTGGCCATCCAGCTCGCGTGTGCCCTCCAGCAGGTCTTCCAGTCTCCGGTTGGTGAGCGTACCGTAGTCATGCTCCCGGCTATATCTCTCCACATCGAAGTAGACCGACCCGTTCACCGTGTAGGCATAGCCGGCAGCAAGAATCTCTTTGATCATCTCAATCTGCTCCAGGATGTGCCCCGTAGCGGTAGGTTCAATGCTGGGTGGCAGCGTGTTGAACTGTTTCAGTACCTCATGGAAGCCAAGGGTGTATTTCTGTACAATCTCCATCGGCTCCAGCTGTTCCAGCTTCGCCTTCCTGGCGAATTTGTCCTCCCCCTCATCGCGGTCGCCCTCAAGGTGTCCCGCATCGGTGATGTTGCGCACGTAGCGCACTTTATAGCCTAAGTGCAACAGGTAGCGATAGATCAGGTCGAAGGAGATGAAGGTTCGGCAGTTGCCCAGGTGGATGTCGCTATAGACCGTTGGTCCGCAGACGTACATGCCCACCCGTGGCGGATGCAGGGGTTCAAACGGTTCTTTCGTTCTGGTCAGGGTGTTGTAGATTGTCAGCGTTTTCGACTTTTCTTTGTTCATTTGAAATGATGATTTTTCAAGGAGACAAAATTACAAATTTACCCCGTAATCTCAACATTTTGTAACGGCAATGAAGAAAAAAGTAGTTCACTTGTCCTTGTGGTTTGCATAATTTTAATACTTTTGTCGCTTCTTTCAATCCTTTCATGTTAAAATAGATTCAATATGTTACGAAAAAGCCTGTTTTCTCTTGCAATAATTTGTTCCACAGCAGCACTTCAGGCGCAGAATATACAGTTGCACTTCGATTCCCGCAGTTCGCTTTATGGTGATGGGGTCTCTTCCTCCAACTATCTGACCGGTACTTTCGAGATGTTCAAACCTGACCAGTGGGGGAGCACTTTCATGTTTGTTGATATAGACCTGAACCACAACCAGAAAAATATCGGACTCGTATATGGAGAGATTGCCAGAGAGTTTAAAATCGGAGATTTCCCGTTGATGCCCCATCTGGAGTACAACGGGGGACTGGGACTGGTAAAGGGGACAGGTTTTGGGTTCTCCATCCCCTCCTCCTATCTCGCCGGCTTTGGCTATCCTTTCCAGCTGGGCAACTTCTTCATGAGCACCTATGTGGCTTATAAGCTGAATGCTTTTGAGGATGTGAGCCATGATGCACAGTGGACCGTCACCTGGAATGCTACCCTCGGCGGAGGCAAGTTCTCACTGGGCGGGTTTATGGATCTCTGGACTGAGGACAAGTCTTTCACCGGGGGAAATGGTGCCAACGGGAAAAACATTGTTTTCCTGAGCGAACCACAGTTCTGGTATAACTTTACTCCCAACTTCGCCCTGGGTACCGAGGTGGAGCTGAGTTACAATTTCGTGAACAAATTCACCGAAAGCAAGTTCTACACCATCCCCACGCTGGCAACCAAATGGAATTTCTAATACATCCCTAATCAACCATTCTCATGCTGGAAAAGTTATTTAAATTAAAAGATCATCAAACAACGGTACGTACCGAGATCGTGGCGGGGATCATCACTTTCCTCACTATGTCTTACATCCTGGTGGTAAATCCCAACATCCTAAGTGCTTCGGGCATGGACAAGTCAGCCCTCTTCACGGCCACTGCTCTGGCCAGCGTGCTGGGTACGCTCTTCATGGCGTTCATTCCCAACCTGCCGGTAGCACAGGCCCCTGGTATGGGTCTCAACTCTTTCTTCGCTTTCTCGGTGGTGCTTGGCCTTGGTTACTCCTGGCAGATGGCCCTGACGGCGGTTTTCATTGAAGGGATCATCTTCGTGTTGCTCACTTTCTTCAACGTGCGTGAGATGATAGTGAAGAGCATCCCGGCCACCATCAAAAATGCCATTCCCGTAGGGATTGGCCTTTTCATCACTTTCCTCGGCCTGCAGAATGGGGGCATCATCGTCAGGGATGAGAACACCATGCTCACCCTGGGAGAGATGGGCAACCCGCATGTATGGGTAGCCTTCCTGGGTCTCTTTGTGACCGGCGTGCTTTACTACAAGCAGGTGCACGGTGCTTTCCTGATCGGGATCGTGGCCGCTACCCTCTTTGCGCTGGCGATGGGACTGGTGGAGATGCCGCAGAACGGCATCGTGGCATTGCCGCCCGACATCTCTCCCATCTTCATGAAGTTCGAGTGGCACAACATTTTCACCCTCGACATGCTGATTGTGGTCTTCACTTTTCTCTTCGTGAACCTGTTTGACACCATCGGTACCCTGCTGGGTGTAGCTTCCAAGATTGGGATTACCGATAAGAGCGGCAGCTTCCCCCAGATAAAGAAAGCACTCTTTGCCGATGCGCTGGGTACCACCTTTGGCGCTATGCTGGGAACCAGCACCGTCACCTCTTATGTGGAAAGTGCCTCGGGTGTGGCTGTAGGCGGTCGTACCGGGCTGACCGCCCTCTCTACCGCCGTGATGTTTCTGTTGGCGCTCTTCCTGGCTCCACTTTTTCTGATGGTGCCTGCCGCAGCCACCGCACCTGCACTGATCCTGGTGGGTCTCTTCATGATCACCTCTGTGGTGAAGATCAATTTCGACGATATGACCGAAGCGATCCCCGCTTTTCTTACCATTGTGATGATGCCGTTTGCTTTCAGCATCGCCCAGGGTATTGTTTTCGGAATGCTCTCTTTTGTGATCCTGAAAGCCTTCAGCGGTCAGGCGAAGCATATCTCGGTAACCATGTGGGTCATCTTTGTGCTCTTTATCGCGAAGATGGTACTGGATGGCATGCATGTGATATGATTTGCAGGATAGAGATGATTTAGTTACTTTTGTGTTCTCCAAACCAGAACAACCAATTACTTATGGCAACAACCGCTGATTTCAGAAACGGCATGTGCATCGACCTCGATGGTCAGTATTACTTCATCGTAGAGTTTCTTCACGTGAAACCGGGCAAGGGTGCTGCATTCGTCCGTACCAAGCTGAAGAACGTGACCACCGGCCGCATCCTCGAAAAGACCTTCAACTCGGGTGTCAAGGTGGATGAGGTGCGTATTGAGCGCCGTCCATTCCAGTATCTCTATCGTGACGATATGGGTTACAACTTCATGAACACCGAAACATACGAACAGATTCCTATACCCGAGGAACAGATTGACGGAGTGCGTTTTTTAAAAGAGGGCGATGTGGTAGAGGTGCAGATTCATGCTGAGACCGGTACCATACTCACCGCCGAGATGCCTCCGCACGTGGTGCTGGAGGTGACTTATACCGAGCCGGGCATCAAGGGGGATACTGCTACCAACACCCTGAAGCCGGCAACCGTGGAAACCGGTGCCGAGGTACGAGTGCCTCTTTTCATCAATATCGGTGAAAAGGTGAAGATCGACACCCGCGACGGTTCTTATGTAGAGCGTGTAAGAGAATAGCTGCAAATAGCATTTAGACGTAGAAAAATCCAGAATAAGTTGACTCCTCTTCCAATTTGATGGGATTTAACAATATACCCTGCTTGTCAATTCATTTGTTATGAGTATATGAATAAATTATATACGCGGAATAATTTTGTAACAAGGTTGTATGTAACAAAGTTGTATGTAACAAAGTTGTATGTAACAAAGTTGTATGTAGTTATTTTTTTACCTATCTTTGTGACGGAAAGGAGATAACTGTATGGGACATCCGTTTGTTTTTGGTTCGGCTACATCAGGCGAATGGTTCACTGACCGTGAAGCAGATGCAAAGCGCCTGTTGGCAAATTTCACACATGGTGTGAATACAATACTCATTTCGCCACGTCGTTGGGGTAAGACCTCACTGGTGAGAAAGGTGGGCGAAGAAGCCCGTTCATCGGATCTGAAAGTTGTCAATATGGATGTGTTCGCTTGTCGTAATGCGGAGGAGTTCTACACCCTTTATGCTACAGAGCTCATCAAGCAAACAGCAAACAGATGGGAAGAATGGGTGGAAAACGCGAAACGCTTTTTGTCGGGACTGGTACCGAAGATCAGTATTGGCGTTGATCCGATGACCGATTTCGCTCTTTCGTTGGATTTCTCCAATCAGCAGCAGAACGAAGAGGTACTGAATCTCCCCCAAAAAATTACAAAAGAGAAAGGTATCCGTATCGTGATATGTCTGGATGAATTTCAGCAAATCTCCGAATTTGACAATGCGCTTTATTTTCAACGGAAATTGCGGTCGGCATGGCAGTTGCACCAAGATGTAACTTATTGTCTTTACGGGAGCAAACAGCACTTAATGACGAAACTGTTCTCGAAACAGAGTATGCCTTTTTATAAGTTCGGTGATGTAATCTATCTCCAGAAAATTAATACGTCTGACTGGATATCATTTATCTGTCGCCGGTTCGAAGTTACCGGAAAGCAAATATCGCCCGAGCTTGCCGAAAAAGTTTGCCTTACGGTAGAAAACCACTCCTCATATGTGCAGCAGTTGGCTTGGCTTTTATGGGTGCAAACGGATGTAGAGGCAACCGAAGCAGGCTTTCAGGCAGCATATACCGATTTACTGAATCAAAATTCGATGCTTTATTATAAATATATCGATGGTCTGACCACATACCAGCTTAATTTTTTGCATGCTGTGACGGATGATGTAACGTCAGAATTTACCCGGAAGGAGATTCTGGAGCGTTACCAGTTAGGGACCTCTGCCAATATAGGACGATTGAAAACATCTCTTGAAAACAAGGAGTTGATTGATATTTCGGGCAAAATCGTCAACTTTAATGATCCAGTTTTTAAGCTGTGGTTTAAAAAAAATGTGAGAAGATTCTGATAAAAATAGTAAAAAGAGGATACCCGGGTATTCGTGAAACAATTGAATTTTCTGAGGAGGAACAAGAAGAAAAGCAAAACTTGTTTTTGATTATGCCTAGAGACAACAGAAAATCTACTATGAGCAGGTTAAGCATCAAGCAGTGGGCAGAGGCAGACCGGCCGCGGGAGAAACTGCTGCTCAAGGGTGTTGGCGCGTTATCCGACTCGGAGCTGATCGCCATCCTGATTGGCTCGGGCAATGACAGGGAGAGTGCCGTGGAGCTGAGCAAGAGGATTCTGGTGGATGCGGGCAATGACCTGAATAGACTCGGACGGATGGGGGTCACCGACCTGATACAACGGTATCGGGGCATCGGCGAGGCGAAGGCGGTCACGGTGATTGCTGCACTGGAGCTGGGTCGCAGGCGGAGGTCGGCGGATGCCGGCGAAAGGAAGAAGATCACCTCCTCGCGTGATGCCTACGACCATTTTTTTCCGCTCCTCTCCGATCTCAATCATGAGGAGACCTGGGCACTGCTCACCGATCGCTCCAACAAGGTGCTGAGCACTCTCCAGGTGAGCCGCGGTGGCATCTCGGGGACAGTGGTGGATATCAGGCTGATCCTCAGGGAGGCGCTTAACCACTACGCGTCGGGCATCATCCTGGGGCACAATCATCCGTCGGGCAACTGCACCGCCAGTCCCCAGGATACGCAGATTACGAAGAAGTTGAAAGAAGCCGCCCAATGGATGGATATCACGCTGCTCGACCACATCATTGTGTGCGGTGAAAGCTATTTCAGTTACGCCGATGAAGGAATCATCTGAGGAAAATAAACAATATGCCGGATAATCGGTTTAATAAAAAAACAGGCAGATTATGAACGAAGAATTACAGGCAATACAAGATAAAATTGTGATGATGCTCCGTACGGTGTACGACCCGGAGATCCCAGTTAACATATATGATCTGGGTATGATCTACGATGTGGATATTGATGACCAAAACAATGTGTACATCGAGATGACTTTCACCTCACCCAGTTGCCCTGCCGCCGATTTCATCCTGATGGATGTGCAGATGAAAGTGGAGTCGATTGAGGAGGTGAATAAAGTAGATATCAACCTTACATTCGATCCGCCATGGGACCGCTCAATGATGAATGAGGAAGCAATGCTGGAACTGGGAATGATGTGATTCGCATGAGAGACTACGCTGAATACAAAAAACGTGGATAAAAAAGTCTATTTCTTTGCCGATGCTCACCTTGGTTCCAAATCGCATGCCGATTCCCTCCAAACGGAACGTAAAATATGCCGGTGGCTCGATGCAGTGAAGAAAGATGCCGCGGCTATTTATCTGTTGGGAGACATCTTCGATTATTGGTACGAATATAAATATGTGGTTCCGAAAGGTTTTACACGCGTTCTGGGTAAGCTGGCCGAGGTGACTGATGCAGGGGTGGAGGTGCATTTTTTTATCGGAAACCACGATATCTGGCTCACCGACTACCTCTCACGGGAGTGCGGAATGACCCTTCATTTTGAGCCGCTGATCACCGTGATCTACGGGAAGAAATTCTTCCTTGCGCATGGTGACGGGCTGGGAGATGATTCCCGATCGTTCCACTTGTTGCGGAAAGTGTTTCACAGCAGGTTCCTGCGAAAATGCTTCTCGGCCATCCATCCCCGGTGGACGATACCGCTGGCGCATGCCTGGTCCAACAGCAGCCGTGAAAACGGTGGGGTGCAAACTTATCTGGGGGAAGATCGCGAATATTTGATCCGTTTTGCGAAGAAAAAGCTGACTACAATTCCCGATATCAATTATTTCGTCTTCGGCCATCGTCATATTTTACTGGACCTTCCCATAGCGGAACAGAGCCACGTAATCATGCTGGGCGACTGGATCACCCTTTTTTCTTATGCCGAATTCGACGGGGAGAGTGTGGAATTGAAGACGTTCTGAAAATACGGTCAACTCACTGTTGCTTGAATGTGTGTAGATAATTTTCGGGATTCATTACCGGGATCAATGCGGTTTTAAAATCTTTTTCGTTTCGGGTTAACAGAATATCGCACCCGTTTTCAACTGAACTGAAATATTGCAATGCATCTTCAAAATCATCAAATTGTGAGTTAAGCGCTTTCTCAAACAGATCATCGTTCATGGGCGAGATTTCACATAGTACTTTAAATTTTCTGATTTTTTCCAAAGCTGCTTTTCTGTTTTCGTATTTTGCTAAAACGTAATAGGCCGTTGCCATTGAAATTGCGGAAACATAAATTTTTATTTTTTTCTTGTCGGCTAATGTTATAATCTTTGCGGCAGGCTCGTAAAAACCTTTTCGTTCTCCCAGGAAATCGATGATAATATTCGTGTCCAATAATATTTTTTGCATTTTACCGGTATTTTTTCTCTATATATTCGATATAGTCTTTCTTGTAGTCAATATCTGCCGGAATGCTTTTCCCCGTGGAGATACTTTTGACAAACGGCGAAATTTCGAAATCGCCAATCTCTTGGGAAGTAATTGAATCAAGATAATTTTCAATCAAACTTGATAAACTTACTTTCTTGCTTGAAGCGTATTTCTTGGCTTTTTTTATTACGTCTGTATCTAATTTTAAAGTTAGCTTTGAATCCATATGAAAACAATTTATACGTACAAAAATAAGAAAATAATACGGATATAAAAAGTATATGAAGTTTTTTTTAAAAATTTAGGGTGATGGCCGACGTTTGGTTTTGCGGAGTTTCCTGTATGGCTGCCGGTGCTGTTTGCAGCTTTTGTCTACTTCCTGAGCCGTTGACAAAAATCCCAGATCACGATGCCGGCGGCGACGGATACGTTGAGTGAGTGTTTCGTGCCAAACTGGGGAATCTCGATACAGCCGTCACAAGCATCGATTACCGCCTGCTGTACACCATGCACTTCGTGGCCGAGTATTACAGCGTATTTTTTGTTTTTCTCCAGTCTGTACGATTCCATCGATATGCTGTTTTCGGCCTGCTCGATCGCAAAAACGGTATAACCGGATGTTTTCAATGCCTTCACCGCCTCCAGGGTATCTTCAAAATATTGCCATCTCACCGCATCCTCCGCACCCAGGGCGGTCTTGTGTATCTCTGCGTTGGGAGGGGTGGCGGTAATGCCGCAGAGCAATATCTCCTCTACCCGGAAGGCGTCGCCCGTACGAAATACAGACCCTATGTTGTGCCGGCTGCGTACATTGTCGAGCACCACCGTCAGTGGTATCTTATCTGCTTTTTGAAACTCCTCCACACTGATGCGGTTGAGCTCTTCCAGTTTCAGTTTTCTTCTTTTCATTGATTTGTTACCAGCAATAAGCAATAAGCAATAAGCAATAAGCTTTTTTAGAATTAAATATTGTAAGTGCAACGGTTGGGGTTAAGCTCTCAGCAATCAGTTTGAAGCATACAAAGTAAAACTTATCAACCTGCTAACCAATCAACCCTTAACCTATTTAAAAACCGCGCGCACCAAGAACCACAGATGGTGTAAAAAAGTGGAGATATGTCCGTAATATTTTGCCATGATGCGGTAGCGTTCTTTCAATGACGCCTTCCGGTTGGTGGTGGTCATCCCCTCATGCAGGTAGTTGATCAGTGTGAGGCGGGTATTGTGAATTGATGATGCTTTCTTCATCATGCGGATGCACCAGTCGAAGTCGGATGAGAAGCGATAGGAGAGGTCGTAGGGCTCGAACAGTTCCCGTTTCACGATGAAAGCCTGATGACAAACCACCATCCCCTGTTTGAAGCTTTTCCAGGTGAGCCTCTCCGGTGCCTTTAGCCGCCGCATATGAAGGAAGGTGCCAGCATTGTCAACGATTGCTGTTTCGCCATAGAGGATATCGGGTGCCGATGCATCCTCTGCAGAGCGCATCAGTTGCTCCACGCTGTCGGGTGCAAAAAAAGTATCGCCGGCGTTCAGGAAGCAGAGATAGTCGCCCGTTGCCATGGCAGCCCCTTTGTTCATCGCGTCGTAGAGCCCCTTGTCCGGTTCGCTCACCCATCGCAGTTGCTCCTGTTGATAGCGTTCAATCAGATCCAGGGTGCCATCCTCCGAACCGCCGTCGATGACCAGGTGTTCGAGATGAGGCCAGCTCTGCTCCCTGACGCTCAGCAGTGTCCGCTCAAGTGTGGCGGCTGCGTTCCAGGTGACGGTGATGACAGATAATGATTTCATTTGCGGGCGTATATGGCGATGAAGGGCGATAACATCCTTCCCCGGAGAGGAAACAGTTTGATGGCGTAGCTCAATGCTTTCACCCATTTTTGCAGGCTTTTGTTTTCGGGCTTCGGCTCAAGCCATACCATGGGTTTACCGATGTATTCCACTGAAACATCCCGAAGGTTGAATGTTTGCATGATCTCTTTCAGGTAAGGTGCTTCCATCGATTTCAGGTTGTGTGCTTCCAGGTTCTCCCTGTCCAGTCTCCTTTGGATCATCCCGTTCAGGCCCAGGAAATTTGGGATGAGGATCAGCAATTGACCGTCATCCGAAAGCAGATCCACATGTCTTTTGATCACCTCACCTGTGTCTTCAAAATGTTCAATAAATCCGGAGGAAAAGACCACATCATATCGTCTCTCCGGTGTAAAAGAGAAAAAATCGGTGTGGATGCACTGGATGCTGTTCTCTGGTAAGTGGTTGATCCGTTCAAAGTTGTGAACGATATCAAGGTTCATGTGATAATCCAGAACGGTTACATCGCGAAAGCCGTGCTTGTAAAAGTAAGCAGCGTAGAGACCAGGGAAGCCGCCAATCTCGATGAAACTTTTTCCGGAGGAGAGCCGGGGCATATAGGGAGCAATGACCACTTTACGGGGAATTTTGTCGTACCGGTATTCTAACCAGTACTGTTCCCAATAGACCTTGTCGGTGATGTTGTTCTCACTCTGCATAAATCTTCATATATGCTTTTGCTGCTTTCTCCTGCGCATACATCTCCACTGCTTTTCTCCGGGCAGAGGCTGAGAGTCTCGCATGAATCTCTTCCTGTAGTGCCCAGCTTATTCCGTTCGCCAGCTCTTCCGCATCTTTGTAGCGGGCAACGTAGCCGTTCTCCCGGTGATCAATCATCTCCGGGATGCCCCCCGTGTCGAAGGCCACACAGGGGGTGCCACAAGCCATCGCCTCCATGATGGTGTTGGGCAGGTTCTCCAGCAGAGAGGAGGTTACATAGAGGTCAACAGCGTTGTACAGAGATGGCATTTCGCTGGGGGGCACATATCCCATGATGGTTGCATGTAACGCAAGCTGTTGCTGCATCTCCTCGGCATGGCTTCCGGCGATCAGAATTTGGATTTCATCTCCCTGTTCAGCAAGGAGATGACTGGCTTTCATCAGATAGTCCCTGCCTTTGCGCGGATCGGATGCTTTTGCGGCGGCAAAAAGCAGGATTTTTTTATCCTCCGGCAGATTCAGCCGGTGGCGTGCCTCCCTTTTATCCATGGGCGTATAGACTGTGGTGTCAATGGGATTGGGAACGGAGACCACCTGATGACCTGCCGTGAGCGGACTTTTTGCTGCCAGCTCCCTCAGCCAGTTGCTGCAGGCTACGAAAGTGATCCTGCTCCGGGCATATGTGGCTTGCTTGGCAAGAAACCGCTGGTAAGAGAGATCCTGTTGTGAGGGTACCGCCAGATAGGGACAGCACCCACAACCGCTCTCGTAGCGGTCGCAACCGGCCGCATGGTGACAGATACCGGTAAAAGGCCACATATCGTGCATGGTCCAGACCACTTTCTTCCCGGAAGAGAGAATTTTACCGATCTCTTTCACAGAGAGCATCCCCTGGTTGATCCAGTGGAGGTGAATGATCTCTGCCTCTCTAAAAAGAGGCTGATTTGTTACGGAGAGACCTTTGTCCGCGACCGATACATCAAACAGGTTGTTACGCGATAAACCGTTGTGCGCAAAGATGCGGGCTCTCTCGGCAAGAAAGTTCCACCGGTTTGCCAATTTGCTGCCCACCTCAACCACATTGTTGCTGTCAGACAACTTCTCCAGCACCATCATCTTCGCCTGCTGGCCATTGGCGTTGAGGGCATTCATCAGCCTGAAAGCGGCAATGGCTGCCCCTCCTCTCAAGTCGGATCTGTTGATGAGCAGGATCTTCATCGGTCTCAGCCTTTTAATATCTGTTTGATTCTTCTCATTGCCTTCGCCTGGAATGAATTGGTTCGACCGTAATATTTTTCAAAAGCCTTTCTTGCAGCCTGGTCTTCCCTGATTTCGGACAGTTCGATACTCAGCGCTTCCCGATGGAGCGAAGTGGTGTAAATCTCATCTCGTCCACTGTGTCGTCCACTGCCGTCGAAGCCGATATTTTGAACGAGTGACTTGCCGGCATTCAGCGAGAGCCGGTCGTTCAGAAACAGAGAAGCGTTCCAACGAATGGCCCACGAATCGTTTTCACCCCTGACCTGTTTTTTAAGCATGCGCGTATAGGGATAATTTCCGTTAAAATCGAATTCTTTTTGCAGCTTCCTTCTTTTCAATTCCGCGAGCAGTGCCTCCCCGTCGGGATTGAAGAGATTCCATGCCCTTTTCCAGGTGCCCCATCCCCAGCTGCCGGTCCATTTGATCAGAAAGGCATCGGGCAGTTCCTGCAGTGGAAAGCAGAAGCCGTGTACATGGGCTATCTTCTCCTCCTGCTGGTATCTCTCCAATGCTTCATTCATGAAAGGAAGAAAAAAGGGGGAGGTGATCAGGTCATCTTCCAGAACGATCACTTTTCCATGTTCATTTATGATCTGCGTTACCCCTTCGATGATATTTCTCGAAAGACCTGTGTTACCTGCCCGCTCCTCAATATGAACCTCGGCGAAGCCTTCAACAGCACGAATCAGCTCGCGCACTTTCATCACCTCTCCTTTATCAGCCTCCCCCCTGTAGCCATCGGAGAAGATATACAACACGCTCCTGTTGCTGAGGTGGTTGTTCCTCAGTGCTTCCAGGCTCCTTCTCGTGTGATCGGGACGGTTGTAGGTGAAAAGAACGATGGGGGCCAGTGACATAGTTTTTATAATTCGGTTTTGTCGGAGAGTACATTTCGTTCAAATACCCTGAGCGACAACAGAAGGCCCACCTCGATGCCTCTTCGGCTGAGATGCTCTTTCATTGTGCTGTATGCCAGTTGCGGGTTGTTGTTGTCGCCACTGAGGTGACAAAGCCAGATGTTGTGCAGGCCATCATGAAAGTTGTTCGCCAGGAATTCGGCGGCCTGCCGGTTGCTCAGGTGTCCCGTGCCAGATGATATCCTCTTTTTGAGGGATATCGGATAACGTCCGTTCTGTAGCATCTCCTCGTCGTAGTTGCTCTCGATCACCAGGTGGTTGGCCTGTAGCATATAGTGTGCCACCTCTTCGGTGATCATTCCCACGTCGGTGGCGATGGCCAGTTTCTGTCCGCCAAACTCGATGAGATAGCCTGCGTTGTCGTTGCTGTCGTGAGGCACGTTGAAAGCGGTGATGCGGAGATCCTCGATCTGAAACGGTGCCCCCTTTTCAATATATTTTGCGGAGCCATTCAACCGGTTATTGATCATGGGGCATGCCTCAATGCCGCGGTGTACCGCCCGGGTGGCAAATACGGGGATGTGCATCTTCTCTCCCAGGTAACCGGCCGACTTGATATGGTCATAATGATCGTGTGTGATCAGGATCGCCATGATGGAGGAGAGCTCCACGCCATGCTGTGCCAGTCGTTTTCTGATGACGCGGGGACCCAGTCCCGCATCGATCAGGATGCCGTAGCGGCTGTTACCCAGGTAGTAACAGTTGCCGCAGCTGCCACTGCTGAGACTGAAGAAAGTGAATCGCTCCGATGGGAATAGTTCGTATTGCATAGCTGGATGCAAAGATAGCAACTTTTTGAGGAAATTGTCACGGCCTGTTCCGATCGATAAAATTCTCAAAGTAACGCGTGATATGTTCATGCAGGTGCACCCTGTCGGGGCCGATCATGTTGTGACCGTGTCCCGGATAAAGGAATAGATCGGGATGGGTACCGGCCTTTATGCTTGCTTTCAGGAACTGAAGGGTGTTTTGCAACACCACCGTGGGGTCTTCGTCGCCGTGAATAATCAACAGGTGTGCTTTCAGTTCACCCGCCCTATTGAGCAGGCTGCTCTTCTCATACCCTTCGGGATTCTCCTGGGGGGCATCCATGTAGCGTTCGCCATACATCACCTCATAATATTTCCAGTCGATGACGGGACCACCGGCTACACCCACCCTGAAAAGATCAGGATAACGCAGCAGCATGTTGATGGCCATGAATCCTCCGTAGCTCCATCCGTGGATCCCCATCCTCTCGCTGTCTATGTAGGGCAGTGAGCGCAGGTACTCCACTCCTTTCATCTGGTCTTCCGCCTCAATTGTACCCAGGCGTCTGTGTGTTGCCTGTTCAAAAGCCAGCCCCCGGAAGGCGGTGCCACGGTTATCCATCACAAAGAGGATGTATCCTTTCTGCGCCATATGTGTCTCCCAGCCTCCAGAGCCATAGCGCCAGCGGTTGTTCATCAACTGTGAGTGGGGGCCGCCATAAACGTAGATCACCACGGGGTATTTTTTTGCCGGGTCAAAGTCAGCCGGTTTCACCATCCTGTACCAGAGGTCGGTCACTCCGTCGGCCGCCTTGAGGGTGCCCACATCGACGGTGGGCATGCGATATCCAGCGAAAGGGTTGTCTGCTTTGTTCAGCAGGGTGATCTTGCCGGTACGGCTGTCCATCAGATCTATCCGTCCCGGATTGTCGTGTGCCGTGTGACGGTCTATCAGATAACGTCCCGAGTAGCTGAGCTGAGCAGTATGGATGCCTGGGAGCGTGGTATGCTGCGTGATCTTCCCGCTTTTGATGTTGACACTGCAGATATGGCGATCGATGGGAGAGGGGAGGGTGGAGAGGAAATAGATGTTCTCCCCTTTTTCGTCGAACCCTGTTATCTCTGTCACCTCCCAGCTACCGTCGGTAAGTTGCTTCAAGAGGTTGCCGTGGGTGTCGTACAGGTAGAGGTGGTTGAATCCATTGCGTTCGCTCTGCCAGATAAACCGGTCTTGGCTACCTCTCACAAAGAGCACGGGATTTTCAGGCTCCACATATTTGGGATGGGTCTCACTGAAGAGCATGCGCTCTTCGTCACCTGTTGCGCTGTTGTACCGTTTCAATTGCATGGTCTCCTGGCTGCGGTTGAGGTGTGCCACATAGAGATCCTCCCCGTCGGGGCTCCAGGCAATGTTGGTGAGGTATTGGTCTGCCGGTTCCCCCGTTTTGAGCCAGGTGGTCTTCCTGTCGCGGGTATCATGGATGCCGATGGTCACCTGATGGCTAGCCATGCCAGCCATTGGGTACTTCTCCGGCTTCACCACCGCTATCCTGGCCGAAGCATCCACCAGTGGGTAGTCGCTCACCATCCGTTCATCCATTCGGTAGAAAGCCACCTTGTTGCCGCCGGGTGACCAGAAGATCCCTTTGTTGATGCCAAATTCATTGCGATGCACCGGCTGCCCGCAGACAATTGCCCTGTCAGACTCATTTGTCACGGCATGCTCTTTTCCTGTACTGTCAAGGAGATAGAGGTTGTTCGCCCTGGTGTAGGCCAGGTGTTGGCCGGTTGGTGAGAGGGAATGGTTCTCGCTCTTCTCCGGGTAGCTGAAGAATGTGAGAACCGTTTTATTCTTCAGATCATAGGTTCCGGTGCCACTATCGGTTGTGAGAATCACCGTTTCCTCCTCATTCGTAAAAGTGAGGTGGTTCACCCTTTGCTCTTTCACTCCGGGAGAGCCACTGATCCCGGCAAAGGTAAGCTGAAGTTTTTTCCTGCTTTTCCCCGCGGGGTTAGTCAGCTCCCATACCGAGTCGTTCTCAATGACCATCAGTCTGTTGCCCTGCCATTGATAGGTGGCCGCTATACGTGGCACATATAGATCATGCTCCTTTCCTCCCGGAATCAGTTCCTCCAGAGTGAAGATCCTGTTTTCCTGTGCGCTTGTCTGAGCGGCGAAAGGAAACAACATGATGAAAAGAGATACAAGTGATTGTCTGTAGTGTGTCATATTTCGGGTCAATATTTTATTTTTGATGACTTCGTGAGCGGTTTCATCAGGCGAATGTCTGGGCAGACAAACGTTGCACCACCTGGTGGTACTCCTCCATCATCCGTCGCATCACCTCACCTGCGGGCAGGATCTCCCGGATGTGAGAGGCTATCTGTCCGATCTCCAGCTCTCCCTCACGAAGATCACCTTCGAAGATACCCTTTTTGGCACGTCCCTGTCCCAGTAGCTCCCGTAGCTCCTCTGCTCTGCATCGGTTGATATGCTCACGCAGGGTGTCGGGGTGCATGGAGCCAGCACCAATCAATCCCAATCCACCGCCATTGCTGACCGCTGCGGCGAGCCTCCAGCCGCTGCACCATACCATGCCTCCCTGGATCACCGGGTAGCGGATGCCGAAAAGGCTGCATATGCTGTTTTGAATCATCCTATTGATTTTATGAATTGCAAAGATAACGGTTTCAAGCTGAAAGGTGCTTCATTTTCTCTTTTCTTCCTTGCTCTTCCCATTTTTCGGAGCTGCGACATGCATTTTTATTTTTTTTTAGTAGCTTTGTGCGTTGTTGCCCGAATACAGCTGCCCGGACAACGTGACTTTCTTTAGCTAAAAGATTTACTGAGGTTATGAATGTTCTTCTTCTTGGTTCCGGAGGCCGTGAACACGCTATAGCGTGGAAAATGCGCAAAAGTAGTTACCTGAACAATCTCTTCATTGCTCCCGGCAATGCAGGGACTGCCCAGCTGGGTACCAATGTACCCATTGCGGTGACCGACTTTGAGGCGATGAAGCGTTTTGCCCTTGAACATGACATTGATATGATTGTGGTAGGCCCAGAAGATCCGCTGGTGAAAGGGGTCTATGATTTCTTCCGTGACGATGAAGATATTTGTCATATCGATGTGATTGGTCCCTCAAAAAAGGGAGCACAGTTAGAGGGTAGCAAGGATTTTGCGAAAAACTTCATGATCCGCCATCATATTCCCACGGCACGCTACCAGACGGTGACGCTTGAAAATATCCATGAGGGGAATACCTTCCTGGAATCACTCCCCTCACCTTATGTGCTGAAAGCGGATGGTTTGGCTGCCGGCAAGGGTGTTTTGATTCTTGATGATGTGAACGAAGCGAAGCAGATGCTTTGGGAGATGCTCAATGGAAAGTTCGGGAATGCCAGCAACAAGGTGGTGATTGAGGAGTTTCTCTCCGGCATCGAGTGTTCTGTCTTTGTACTGACAGACGGCAGTGCATACAAGATCCTGCCAGTTGCCAAAGATTACAAGCGGGTTGGAGAGGGAGACACCGGGCTAAACACGGGAGGCATGGGAGCTGTCTCACCAGTTCCTTTTGCCGATAAACAGTTCATGGAGAAAGTGCGAGACCGTGTTGTTGAGCCCACCATTGAGGGGTTGCGCAGTGAAAAGATTGAATATAAGGGGTTTATCTTCCTTGGCCTGATCAACGTGGATAACGAGCCGAAAGTGATCGAGTACAATGTGCGGATGGGTGATCCGGAGACGGAAGTGGTGATGCCACTCATCAAGTCGGACTTGCTCGATCTTTTTATCGGTGTGACCACCGAGACCCTCGACAGGAAAAAGCTGGAGATTGATGATCGTACGGCAGTCACGGTGATGATGGTTTCAGGCGGTTATCCGGGTGCTTATGAAAAAGGGAAAGAGATTTTTGGACTGGATGAGGTAACCGGCAGCATTCTTTTCCATGCAGGCACCAAAAAGGAAAACAACCGGATTGTCACTGATGGTGGTCGCGTGTTGGCTGTCACCTCCTACGGGCACTCAATGGATGAAGCACTGGAGCGTTCTTACTGCTCAATTTCCCGGATCTTTTTCGAAGGCTCAACATTCCGAAAAGATATTGGATTTGACCTGTGCAAGCGGTAATCTTTATTTTGTGTAGATATGTCAACCTTGGTTCACACCTTCCGGAGAACTGCTGTTGAGGGTCGTTTCGTGACTTTTCCCTCCACGTTAGTGATCCTGGGGATGCGGCTGCTTCTATTTTTCAACACTGAGACGGACCAATCTCATTTATCTGGTGCAGGATACCTGTGGAATTATTTGGCACCCCTCTTTGCCGATCCGGTTCTCTCACTGGTAGCCTCAACGCTCTCGGTGTTGCTGATTGCATCACTGATACACGCACTGAACAGCCGCTTTGCGCTGATTCGCTCCCGGTCGAATCTGCCATTCATTGCTCCCTTGTTGTTGCTGAGCCTTCATCCTCGCTTTTTGGTGATGACACCCGACCTGGCGGCGGTCATTCTGCTGTTGCTGGCTTTTTTTCCTCTCTTGCAATCTTACCAGAAACAAGATGCATCCCTCTACTCTTTCCGTTCAGGTGTGTTGATTGCGCTGGCTTCTTTCTTTCACATTGGGGCACTGGCCCTGCTGCCGCTCTGGTGGAGAGGTGAACGTGCAATGCGAGCGACACAGCTGCGGGCACGTCTATCCTATCTCTTCGGTATGCTGTTGCCGGGCTTTTCCCTTTTCTCCATCGCTTTCCTGCTGGATGATTTGCCCGCTTTTCTGAAACCGTTTCATTTTTATGCTGACATCTCACTGCCAACCCTGCCGCAGTTTACTGTTGTGGAGTGGGTTGGCCTCTTGTTGGTTGTACTCTTCTTCTTCTCCAACATGGTGCTCAGCATCCGCGTTTTTTCACGCGATAGGGTGCTCACTCTTACGTTGATGCAATTCCTGGTTTACCTGATTGTTTTTCTGTTGCTTCTGCAACTGCTCTATTGGAGTAACACGTTCTTTTTCTTCACCCTTTCGCTTGCGTTGACCTCCTATCTCAATGCTTATTACTTTACCCGTATAAATGCAAAAAGTGATGTCTGGCTGGCACTTGTCAACCTTATCGTGATCCTGTTTTTCTATCTCTTTCATTTTGATTTCTTTCGTCATTTTATTGGCTGAAACATTTTGAGGACTCAGGGTGTTAATTATGTGAGAATCATCTGCAAAGGATTACAGTGTGTAATCCGGAGAGGATGGATGAGAACTATAAATAATGGAGGAGTTAAAAAATGAGAAGATTTTTATTTTACGGACTCACTTTCTTCTTATTGGTCACACTTTGGGGTTGTGGCAGCACACAGAGTGCTGCCGAAAAAGAGAGGCTGGCATCAGAAGTGAAGGAGGCGTTGGCGCAATCATCATTCCGGTTTGAAGCAACTTATGCCTATCCCACTGGTTACCGTCCGATCTACCTCTCGCCTTATTACGATGTAACGGTGTCACCCGACACGGTGAAAGCCTATCTGCCCTATTACGGGCGTGCCTATCGTGCACCGATGGATCCCCGGGAGGGCGGTTTTCAGTTTACCAGTACCGACTTCACCTACCGCTATGGACCCGGAAACCGTAAGGGTAGCTGGATGGCTCATATCACGATCTTTGACCTTGACCGGCCGGTTACCTTTAGCTTCGACATCTGGGAGAATGGTTCAGCACGTCTGGTAGTGAACGATTTCAACAGGCAGGCGATCTCATTCCAGGGCGATCTTCGTTTCAGGGGTGAGAAAGAGGATTAAGATCAGAACATCTCTCTCAGGCTTACCGGGAGATAAAAGGTGTCGTTCTTGTCGATATAGACCACCACCGATCCAATATCGAATGGCTTGCCGTTCTTCCTGCCCACAGAGGAGAAGGCGGGGATCTCCATGCGTGTTCTCCCTTTCTTGACCATCAACACGGGGAAGTCGGGGTTCTCCCGGTTGATGGAGTAGCTCATTCCCTTGAACACCTCTGGATGCTTCGCGAAGATGCGGTCCGACAACTCCTGTAGGGAGCTCTCCAGTCCACTCACCTCCTGCAGGTAGCGGTTCACCTCGGTGTTGCGCACGTTTCCGCGAGGTACATCCCCCTGCGGGTGATAAGCAGCCAGCAGCACCTCTTCACCGGTGTGGCCTCCGGTGGTGAAGCCGAAGCAGGTGCGTTCGTTCAGTATCTTGCCAATGTTGTGTGCCAGGTTATTGCTGCTCCCCACCTTGGTGTAGTCGGACTCCTGGTAGTTCTTCGAGGAAAGGAGTGTCTCCAACTCCTCGTTGGTAAGGTCGATGCCGGTATACTTTTTGAAGACGCTTTTGAATTGTGCCGGCGGGGTGTCTATCAGGATTGACTCCAGACCGTTATTGCTCAGCTTGTACCCTGAAACGGTGCGGAAGAGATCTTCCAGCGAAAGCCGGTCGTAACCTCCACAACGGCTGCTGCCGATGGAGAAGCCGCTGTTGCCATGGTCGGAGATGATCACCACGGCAGTGTTGCCGTCCGCCTTGGCAAACTCGATGGCCTTGCCCACCGCTTCATCAAAGGCAAGGTACTCATCGATCATGGTGGCGGCATCGTTGGCATGCGCAGCCCAGTCCACCTGGCTTCCCTCTACCATCAGGAAAAAGCCGTTCTCTTTTTTAGAGAGCAGTTCGATGGCTTTTTCGGTCATTTCGGCGAGGGAGGGCACCTTGTCGGGGTTACGGTCGATGTTGTAGGGGAGTGCCTTCTCGCCGAAGAGGGCCCACACCTTTCCCGGTCCGCTGTAGTTGAGTAGTGCCAGGCGGTCATCGCTGATCAGCGTGGTGCCCTTATTTTCAAAGTGCTTTTTGATGTCGCTGGTCAGGATGCCGTTGCCCCCTCCGAAGAGCACATCCAGGTTCTGGTAGGCGATCTGGGGTGCAAGTGCTTTATAGTTACTCCGTTTGTAGTGGTGTGCTGAGAAGTCGGCCGGCGTTGCATGAGGAAACTCGCAGGTGACTACCAGTCCCACCGCTTTCTGCTTCTCGATTTTTAATGCCTCCAGGATGGTGGCTGCCGGCTGGAAAGTGCGTGTGGCATCTACCGGGAAGAGATCATTTTCCGACACCTCGGGATGGATGGCCACGTTGCCGGTCTGCTGCAGCACACCGGTGGCATAGGCCGAGCCGGTGGGTGCCGAGTCGCCGATGGGTGCGTTGGAGGAGAAGGTGGTGACAGTGCCGGTGATATAGGGATCCACGTTAAGCCGTTCACCCATACCGTTGTAATACTTGAACCAGCGCGCTGCGGAATAGACGCTGATCGATGTTCCGTCGGGGATCATCACGATGAGGTTCTTGACCGGTCTCACTTCCGATGCAAAGAGCATGGCCGAAGCGACCAAAAGGAGAAAGAGAGTTGAAATTTTTCGCATATTTGACAATGGTTTTGTACTGTAATGAACAGTCAAAGATACAAAATGTTGAAGGTTGATTCGACTGTGAGGGTATATTTAATTGTTTCGTAACATTTGGGGCTGCACGAAAACTACCGAAATTGTTTATCTTTGTATGAATGGAAAATGTACTTATGGAAAATGTGACACCGCTGATATTGGTCACCAACGACGACGGGTATCAGGCGAAAGGGATCAGGTCGCTGATTGAAGCGATGAAAGGATTGGGTGAGATCATTGTTTTTGCACCCGACTCACACCGTTCGGGTATGTCGAGCGCCATTTCAACATCTCAGCCGCTGCGGGCAAGCGTGCATCACCGCGAGGAGGGATTGACCGAGTATATCTGCAATGGTACACCGGTCGACTGTGTGAAGCTGGCGCTGAGTGAGTTTCTACCGCGCAAGCCGGACCTGTTGGTATCAGGCATCAACCATGGGTCCAATGCAGGCATCAGCGTCATCTACTCCGGTACCATGGGTGCCGCCATTGAGGGGTGCATTTTTGAGGTGCCCTCCATCGGCTTCTCACTTTGCGATTATTCCGCGGATGCCGATTTTTCGGTGACCGCTTCACTGGCGCGAAGGCTGGCTACTGAGGTGCTGGCAAAAGGGCTGCCACGTGGTGTTTGCCTGAACGTCAATGTGCCGTTTGGAGAGATTAAAGGTGTACGGATGACCACCCAGACCGAAGGGAAGTGGGTGAATGAGTATCAGCGGTCGAAAGATGGCTCGGGCAGAGAGGTCTTTTGGATGACCGGTAACTTCGAGAACTGGCAGGCTGATAACGAGGATAACGATGAATGGGCCCTTTCCAGGGGATATGCAGCTGTGGTGCCGGTGAAGATCGACATGACAGCCTATGATTTTCTGCCGGAACTCAAAACCTGGAACATTTAGCTTACCGCTTAACGCTTATGGCTTACCGCTAATAGCTTATCGCTAAAAATATGAAACGAGCATGAACATCATTACACACAGGAAAATGATAATCGCGAGTTCCATACGATACCTTAATGTAAAAGAATAAAATATTATCGTATGAAATACTATATCATTGTAGGAGAGGCGTCGGGCGATCAGCATGCATCGAACCTGATGCGGTCGATCCGGGAGCTTGACAGAGAGGCGGAATTCCGTTACTTCGGTGGCGACCTGATGGCGCAGGTAGGGGGTACGCTGGTGAAGCATTACCGCGAGATGGCATACATGGGGTTGATGCCGGTGCTGCTGCATGCCCCAGCCATCCTGCGCAACCTCTCTTTCTGCAAGCGTGACATTGCTTCTTTTCATCCCGATGCGGTGATTCTGGTGGACTATCCCGGGTTCAACCTCAAGATAGCAAGGTATGTGAAAAAGAAACTTTCCGGCATTCCGGTATTTTACTATATCTCCCCCAAGGTGTGGGCATGGAAAGAGTACCGGGTGAAATCGTTCAGAAAGTATGTGGACGAGATGCTTTGCATTCTTCCTTTCGAAGTGGATTTCTTCAATAAACATCATTACCCGGTGCACTACGTGGGTAACCCGACGGTCGATGCGATTGCACAGCGAAGCCATCAGGAGGAGACATTCCGTCAGTTTGCAGAAGAGAACGGACTGGAAAAGAAGCCGGTGATCGCGCTGCTGGCCGGCAGCCGCCAGCAGGAGATACGCAACAACCTGCCTTCGATGCTGGAGGCGGTGAAAGGGTTTGCCGACGGTTACCAGTTCATTGTGGCGGGTGCCCCCGGCATCGATCCCTCATTCTATCATCCCTATGAAAAAGGATTCCCACAGGTGAAGGTGCTCTTCGGGCAGACCTACCGCATCCTGGCCCAGTCGGAGGCGGCACTGGTCACCTCCGGCACCGCCACTCTTGAGGCGGCACTGCTCAACGTGCCGCAGGTGGTTTGTTACCGCACCTCGCTGCCGCGGATTACCTCCTGGGGTTTCAGGCACCTGCTGCATACCCCCTTCATCTCGCTGGTCAACCTGATCTGCGGGCGTGAGGTGGTAAAAGAGCTCTTCGCGAAACAGTTCACCGTGGAAAATATTCGCAGGGAGCTTCAGCAACTGCTCCATGTGCAGAGCTACCGGCAAAACATGCTGGAGAGCTACCGTGAGCTGCGGGAGAGGCTGGGTGGGCCGGGTGCATCGGTGAGGGCTGCCGCGGTGATTCGCCGTCGTCTGCTCTCCTGATAGGCAGTGCCTCACGAACAGAGCCCTGACTCGATCAACTTTTTCGAAATAAATAAAGAAAGCGATCGGTTCATTCTTCCACAATTTTTCTTTTCTTTGTATTTCTCTTACATCAAAACATATGAAGGTAGGTATTCTCACATCGGGCGGAGACGCGCCCGGCATCAACGCCACCATCCGGGGCGTGGGCAAGACAGCCATCAATAATTACGGTATGCAGGTGATTGGTATTCAGAACGGATTCTCCGGACTGCTTTACAAGGATATCGTTGAGCTCTCTGATCAGTCGCTCTCCGGCATCCTGAACGTGGGGGGTACCATCCTGGGAACAGCCCGTGAGAAGGTGTTCCGTAAGATGATCAACTCCCCCGATGAGAAGGACCGTGAACAGATCAAGAATGCCTATCATGAGCTGGACCTCGATTGCCTGATCTGTATCGGCGGCAATGGCACGCAACGCACCACTTGTATGCTCTCCGAGATGGGCCTCAATGTGATCGGAGTACCCAAAACCATTGATAACGATGTCTATGGTACCGACATTACTTTTGGTTTTGATACTGCCGTGAATATCGCCACCGAAGCCATTGACCGGCTTCACTCCACCGCCAGTTCACACCGCCGTGTGATGGTAATAGAGCTGATGGGGCATCATGCCGGCTGGATCACCCTCTATGCCGGTATGGCCGGGGGTGCCGACATCATCCTGTTGCCTGAGCTGGGCTTCAACATGAAAGTAGTGATCGACAAGATAAGAAAGCGGATGGAGCTGGGTAAGGCCTATTCCATTGTGGCTGTAGCTGAAGGGGTGGAAGTGCCCGCCAGCGAGCGTCCTGCAGCCTATTTCGCTCGTGAGATCCAGGAGCAGACAGGCTTTGAAACGAGAGAGACCGTATTGGGGTATATCCAGCGGGGGGGATCACCATCACCCTATGACCGTAACCTGGGCACCCTGCTGGGTGGACATGCTGCCCAGTTGATTCATGAGGGACGCTTCGGGCGGATGGTGGCCAAGCTTGGGAACCAGATATCCGATGTGCCATTGTCGGAAGTGGCCGGGAAGCTGCGGCTGGTGACGCCCAATACCGACCTGGTGGTACAGGGCAAGCGAATGGGCATCTCCTTCGGGATCTGGTAATAAAAAAGGCACTGTAAAGTGCCTTAGTTTTTCTAGGGGGTTGCAATGGGCTCTTCCTCCGGGTTGCCGGAGCCGGATGTCTCATTCTCTGCGTCTTTCAGCAGTACCTCCTGCAGCTCATTGCTTTCACGTAACTTCCTGATGGCTATCTTGGCGGCCATCTGGTGCGATTCCTTTTTTGAGTACCCCTTTCCGGAGCCAACCTCTATGCCGGCGACCCGTGCAGAGGAGGAGAAGACCGGGTTGTTCTGTGCGTCGTAGGCTGATTCGGTCACCTCGAATGTTACTTCCACCTTGTTTTTCTGTCCCCACTCAATGAGTCGCGACTTGAAGTCGACCTCGTTCGTGAGCACCTTCTCCATGTTGATGTGCTGCTTGATGAGGGTCTCGTATACAAAGTGCTTCGCCACACGGTAACCCTGGTCGAGGTAGATGGCTCCGATCAGGGCTTCCAGCGCGTCACCATAGATATTGGTGTTGTGGGCCAGGTTGCGGGTGGAGGAGACGATCAGCTTGTCGAGTCCCAGTTCGATGGCGATCTTGTTGAGCGTTTCCCGTTGTACAATGCGTGAACGGGTACTGGTGAGGAACCCCTCTTTCTTGTGGTCAAACTGCTTGTAGAGGATATCGGCCACGATGGCATCGAGAATGGCGTCGCCAAGGAACTCAAGCCGCTCGTTGTTCACCCATTTCCCTTTTTTTGTACGGAGGGATGAGGAGCGGTGTGTCATGGCTTCCTGGTAGAGATCGATCCTGTCGGGATAGAATCCCAGCACCTTATAAAACGAGAGATGAGGCTCCTTCCCTTTGTGTGGGAGAGCCTTTACTCTTTTGACAAATCTTCTTAACACACTACTTGTTGTATTGCTTGAGAATAACGCTTGCGTTGTGTCCTCCAAAGCCAAAAGTGTTCGATAACGCAGCTCTGATCTCCCTTTTTTGAGCTTTGTTGAATGTAAAATTTAATTGATAGTCAATTTCGGGATCATTGTCTCCATCTTCATGGTTAATGGTAGGGGGAACAATTTGGTCCCTGATTGCCAGGATGGAGAGCATGGCCTCCAGCGCTCCTGCTCCTCCGAGCAGGTGGCCGGTCATCGACTTGGTGGAGCTGATGTTGAGCTTGTAGCTGTGCTCGCCAAATACGTCGAGGATGGCTTTCACCTCCGAAATGTCACCCACCGGCGTGGATGTGCCGTGTACATTGATGTAGTCGATCTGCTCGGCATTCATCTCGGCATCCTCCAGCGCATTCCGCATGACCAGCTTGGCTCCCAGTCCGTCGGGATGGGAGGCAGTGAGGTGATAAGCGTCGGCCGACATGCCGCCACCCGCTACCTCTGCATAGATGGTGGCACCCCGTGCGATGGCATGTTCCAGCTCCTCCAGGATCAGCGCCGTACCTCCTTCACCGATCACGAACCCGTCGCGGCTGGCGCTAAAGGGACGGGATGCTGTCAGTGGCGTATCGTTGCGTGTGGAGAGTGCGTGCATGGCATTGAATCCGCCCACAGCCGACGGGCTGATGGTGGCTTCGGCGCCACCGGTGACGATGGCGTTGGCCTTGCCGAGGCGTATCAGGTTAAAGGCGTCAACAATGGCGTTGGTGGAAGAGGCACAGGCAGATACGGTTGCGTAGTTGGGTCCTCTCAGTCCATAAATCATAGAGATATGCCCTGCGGCAATATCCGCTATCATTTTCGGAATGAAAAAGGGGTTGAACTTGGGTCCTTTTTCCTTGTTCAGGAAATATTCTCCTACCTCGTCTTCAAACGTCTTGATGCCGCCGATACCGGCAGAAAAGATTACTCCGATGCGGTCCAGGTTCTCCTTCTCCAGTTCAAGACAGGAATCGGTCATCGCATCCGCAGCAGCCTTGACGGCCAGCTGCGAATAGCGGTCATACTTCCTGATCTCCTTGCGGTCGAAGAGATCTCCCGGGTTGAAATCCTTTACCTCGCAGGCGAACTGGGTTTTGAAAAGGGATGCATCGAAATGAGTAATAGGCCCGGCGCCACTCTTACCAGCCAGTGCGTTCTCCCAGGTGGTCTGAACGTCGTTCCCCAGCGGAGTGATGGCTCCCAGGCCTGTTACTACTACTCTCTTTAACTCCATGTAGGGGTGAATTATTTTGCGTGTTGTTCTACATAGGCAACAGCATCTCCTACAGTAGAGATCTTTTCTGCCTGATCATCCGGGATGGAGATGTTGAATTCCTTCTCGAATTCCATGATCAACTCTACCGTGTCAAGAGAATCAGCGCCCAGATCATTGGTGAAGCTGGCGGTTTCAGTAACTTCAGACTCTTCTACGCCTAATTTGTCAACAATGATCGATTTCACTCTTTGTGCTACTTCGGACATAACTTTCGATATTAATTAATAAATAAAAATATTATTCTTACATTTGCGCTTGCAAAGTAACGCATTTTTTCTCTAATTGTGCAAACTTTTACCGGTTAAAATCAAAAAAAATGCACAAAATACCTCTTATTGTGCAAAAAAACCTGTTATTTATGATCCGTATCGCCATTTTTGCGTCAGGTAGCGGCAGCAATGCCGAAAATATTGTCGAATACTTTCGAGACCATACCGACATCCAGGTTGCACTCATTCTTTCCAATAATCCCGGTGCTTATGTGCATGAGCGTGCAAAAAAGCTGGGTATTCCTTCCTATACCTTCAGCAAAGCAGCGTTTGATGAGGGTTCCGCTGTAATGAATATCTTGCGTGAATATCAGACGGATTTCATTTTGCTGGCGGGATTTCTGCTGAAGGTTTCAAAGCCGTTGCTGGATGCCTATCCCCGGCGTATTGTGAACATTCATCCTGCGTTGCTGCCCAAATATGGCGGTAAAGGACTGTATGGCGACAGGGTGCACCGGGCGGTGGTGGAGGCAGGAGAGACAAAGTCGGGAATCACCATTCATTATGTCAACGAGAATTATGATGAGGGCGATATTATTTTCCAGGCAACCTGCGATCTGCAGCCGGGGGATACGCCCGAGGAGGTGGCTAGTAAGGTGCATGCACTGGAATATACCTATTTTCCCCGGGTAATTGAGGCTGTGGTAAAAGGACAAACTTCCCTGAATCCGTTATCTCCCGCATAAAATGGCGTGAATGAAGTTTGTGCAGTAAAAAACAGGCTGGAAAACGGAAAGTTGCTAAATAAATTTTATCTTTGCAATCCATTTTGCGGCTGTGGCGTAATTGGTAGCCGCGCCAGACTTAGGATCTGGTGACGAAAGTCGTAAGGGTTCGAGTCCCTTCAGCCGCACAAAATTTCTTAATTGGGAGGGAAATAAATCATGATGGAAAGATTTTTATTATTGGCTCTTTTTGGCATCGCCATGGCTCATTTAGAAGGAGTAACGGTGGTTTATCTTCGTAAGGCACTGGGTATGATTGACGCACAATCAAATCATGAATCACTCAAAGAATTCCCCAAACGTTACCTTTTTATTGAGAGGACAAGGGAAGCAGCCACCATAGTGATGCTTGTGACACTATCCTTGTTGGTTGGAGGATCATGGCTTGACAAGATGATCGTCTTTCTTTGGACATTTGCTTTTTGGGATCTGTTTTATTATTTTTCGCTTTACCTTTTGATTAAATGGCCCCCTAATCTTGCCTCCATTGATGTTCTTTTTCTGATCCCGCGTCCCTGGATTGCACCCGTATGGGTCCCGATAGGGATATCATCAATCACCATCATCATGATTGCTTTTCTTCTTCTGACTTCTACTTTGTAAACCCCAAAAAAAATTTCAGTCAATTCTCTGCAGGAATTTGATCGACATCCCTTTTTTTCATATCCGGATATTTGGATGATTCAATTAATGTTCGTACATTTGCGAACAATAATAAAATTATGGAAACCGTAAAACAACCGTTGCAGCCAGCAGAAGTGGAGATGGTGGCCCGTATGGCAAAAGCATTGGGACACCCCACCCGGATTGAGATTCTGGTATTTCTTGCTTCCCGGGACAGTTGCTTTTTTGGCAATATCCACGATGAGCTCCCGATGGCCAAATCTACCGTTTCACAGCATCTGAAGGAGTTGAAAGATGCCGGTTTGATTCAGGGTGAGATTGAAACGCCAAAAGTAAGATACTGCATCCATAAAGAGAACTGGGAAATAGCCCGGAAACTATTTTCGAATCTCTTCGACTTATTCGACTGGAAAGAAATGCATTGTTAAACGGCTCTGTTTTTTTTGCCTTTGATGTTCGTCGTTCGCCGAATCTAAAACTCAATCAATCAAACGATGTTGATACAATGACACAGTACAAATCAAATCAAATCAGATAAACAATGAAAACAATTGAAATTTTTGATCCGGCCATGTGCTGCCCCACCGGATTGTGCGGCCCGAATATCAATCCTGAATTAATGAGGATGGCCACGGTAACAGACACATTAAAAAGAAAGGGAATCAACATTACCCGTCATAATTTAACGGATGAACCCCAGGCATTTGTTTCCAATAGTGTGGTGAATAAATATTTGCAGGAAAAGGGAGTCGACGCTTTGCCTATCACATTGGTAGATGGCAAAATAGCCCTGTCTAAAGATTATCCTACCAACAAACAGCTGGCTGAGTGGACGGGAGTGTCCCTCGACTTTATCCCGGTTAAGTAATTTACAAGTATGAAGGAAACAATGATGAAACCATTTAATATATCAGAGGTAGCATTCACAAAATACCTCTTTTTCACCGGCAAAGGAGGAGTAGGGAAGACATCGGTCGCCTGTGCAACCGCAATAGGTTTGGCAGATCAGGGAAAGAAAATCCTGTTGATCAGTACCGACCCGGCTTCCAACCTTCAGGATGTTTTCGCCCAAAAATTGAACGGACAGGGTACGCCTGTCGCCGATGTGCCGGGGCTTACGGTTGTAAACCTCGATCCGGAACAGGAAGCGGCTGCATACCGGGAAAGCGTCATCTCTCCATTCAGGGGAAAACTACCCGTTAGTGTTCTCCAAAATATGGAAGAACAGCTCTCCGGTTCCTGTACGGTGGAGATTGCAGCATTCAATGCATTTTCAGATTTCCTGACGGATGCAGCCAAACAATCGGAATACGACCATATCATCTTTGATACGGCACCGACAGGTCATACGCTGCGTATGTTGCAGTTGCCATCTGCCTGGAGTACGTTTATCAGCGAGAGTACACATGGTGCATCGTGCCTGGGACAATTGTCGGGGTTGGAAGAACGGAAAGATATTTATAAAGAGGCGGCCAATACCCTGGCGGATGGCAAGAAAACCCGCCTCGTACTTGTCAGTCGCCCGGAATCATCCAGCTTACAGGAAGCTGCGCGTTCGTCGCACGAGCTGCAATTGTTGGGCGTAAAGAATCAGATTCTGGTGATAAACGGGGTTTTGCTGCAATTGCAAAATGAAGACAGGGTATCCGGTGAAATTCACGAAAAACAGCAATCGGCTTTGCAAAACATTCCGGATGAAATAGCGGACTACCCCACATTCACCGTTCCCTTACGTTCCTATAATGTATCGAATATTGCCAATATCCGCAGGTTATTATACGAGGACAATGTGGAACGGATTGATGGCTACCAGCCGATGAGAAGCGAAAAAGGGCTGGAAGATTTAATCGACGACCTCTACGTCACCGGCAAACGGGTTATTTTCACGATGGGGAAAGGGGGGGTAGGCAAAACGACTTTAGCCACAGATATCGCACTGGGATTATCGGCACGCGGGGCAAAAGTGCACCTGACGACTACCGACCCGGCAAACCATCTGAATTACGACCTTGCCATAGAAGCCGGTATCTCTGTGAGCCGCATCGACGAAGCAGTGGAGTTGGAAAAATACAAGAATGAGGTACGTAGCAAAGCCGCGCCCACCATGAGCGCCGAAGATATGGCATATATCGAGGAGGATCTGCGTTCTCCATGCACCCAGGAAATTGCGGTATTCAAAGCTTTCGCGGAAATTGTGGACAAGGCAGGCAATGAAGTCGTGGTGATTGATACCGCACCAACCGGTCACACGCTCCTTTTACTGGATTCAACGCAAAGTTACCACAGAGAAGTGGAGCGGACACAGGGTATTCCCGATTCGGTAAGCAGGCTCTTGCCCCGCTTAAGAAATCCGGAAGAAACGGAGGTGGTTATTGTTACGTTGCCTGAAGCTACTCCCGTATTTGAAGCAGAAAGGCTGCAAGCCGATTTACACCGTGCCGGGATACACAACAAATGGTGGGTGGTCAACTCCTGCCTCTCACTGGTACACACTGAGAATCCTTTCCTGCAGTCTAAAGCTCAGCTTGAAATCTCGTGGATCGAAAAAGTGAAGGAGCTTTCCGGTGAGCATACAGCATTCATTGCATGGAAAAATTTATAATGAGCGCGATGGAAAAGAATGATAAAATAAAAGAAGTGGTGAAGCAAAAATATGGAGATATTGTTTTGCTAAACCAGCAATCCTCTTGCTGCTCTTCCTCCTGTTGCTCAGCCGATGGTCGCAGTATCATGAGTGAAGACTACCGTACTTTTGACGGATACATTGCCGAGGCGGATATGGGATTAGGATGCGGGCTTCCAACGCAATTTGCGAATATCCAAAAAGGAAACACCGTTTTGGACTTAGGCTCAGGAGCCGGGAATGACTGTTTTGTCGCCCGTGCAGAAGTGGGAGAATCGGGGCGAGTGATCGGTATTGATTTTACCCCGGCAATGGTAGCCAAAGCACGGGATAATGCAAAGAAAAGAGGATTTCACAATGTGGAATTCCGGGAAGGGGATATTGAAAATTTGCCGGTTGAAAGCAATTCAATGGATGTGGTTATCAGTAATTGTGTACTCAATTTACTTCCTGCAAAAGATAGAATATTTCACGAAATATATCGCGTTCTAAAGCCCGGCGGCCATTTTTGCATATCTGATATTGTGTTGAAAGGAGCACTTCCCCGGGAACTCTCAATAGCTGTTGAAATGTATGTGGGTTGTGTGGCCGGGGCAATACCGGAGGATGATTACATAGCCGAAATATCCAAAGCAAAGTTTCAGGAAATAGAGGTAGTGAGCAGGAAGAGAATTGAGATACCTGATGCAATACTTTTGAAATATATGGATCATGATTCTTTGACAGCGTTTAAATCCGGAGGGTCAGGAATTTTTTCGATCACCGTAAAAGCAAAAAAACAACAAGTGTGAATAACGGGCAAGGAGGGAAATATCCCCTACAAAAATAAAACAAACATTCTAAAAAAAATGAAGTATAAAAGTCTGCTGTTTTTATTTTTTCTGGTGTCTGCGTCAGCTTTTTCCCAACGCACACAAAAACCGGTGTTGCACAGCAAACACTGGATGGCGATCACCGGCAAGACGCTGGGTGCGCAAGCCGGAGCAATGATTTTTCAACAGGGCGGAAATGCGGTGGATGCTGCTTGTGCCATGCTTGGCGCAACGTGCACATTGTGGGATGTACTGAGCTGGGGTGGTGAAACGCAGGCGTTAATTTATAATCCGCATTCGAAAAAAGTAATCGCTATCAACGCGTTGGGCGTAGCTCCTACAGGGGCTACGGCGGAATATTTCAAAAGTCTCGGATACGATTTTCCACCCGAACTGGGACCGTTGGCTGCCGTAACGCCGGGAACGGTAGGCGGATTGTGTTATATGCTCTCCAATTGGGGTACCATGAGCCTGCAGGAAGTGCTTGCACCCTCAATGGAACTCGCTTCGGGTTTCCCGGTGGACATTCCGTTTGCAGCCAGCGTGGCGCGGAACAAAGAGCGGTTGAAAGAGTGGAAATACAGCAGGGAGCTTTTCATTACCCGTCCGGGTGAGGAACAGGAAACACCGGTGGCGGGTGAGATTTTTGTGCAACAGGATCTGCTGAAAACGTTGCAAAAACTGGTGGATGCCGAACAAGAGGCACTGAAAGCGGGGAAAAACCGGAAGGATGCGATTATGGCCGCCTATGATCGCTTTTACAGGGGCGACATTGCCCGGGAGTTTGTACGCGGTTCGCGCGAGCAGGGAGGATTGATCACGATGGAAGACCTGGCGGGGTGGAGACCTGTTGAAGAAGAACCGTTGCATGTGAATTACAAGGGAATCGATGTGTACAAATTGCAACCGTGGACGCAAGGCCCGGTGCTGCTGCAAAGTCTGAATATCCTGGAAAATTTCGATCTGAAGAAAATGGGATATAACAGTCCGCAGTATATTCACACGATCTATCAGGCGATGAACATGGCTTTTGCCGACAGGGATTTTTACTACGGTGACCCGTATTTTCATCCCGATATTCCCATTAAAGGCCTGTTGGATAAAGCATACGCCCGTAAGCGGGCATCGGAAATGTGGGCGGACAAAAACAATCCATCAGTGAAACCGGGTGATCCCTATCCGTTTGAGGGTAAGAAAAATCCCTATTTGAAACTCCTGAAAGAACGCGGTTTAGACCTGAATCCTTCAGGGGAGAGGGATTTCGTGCCAGGCCACGATGCTGTCTCCTCCCTGGAGATCGACACCATTTACAGGGATCGGCTCTGGCGCGGAACCACCACCATTCAGGCCGCTGACGCGGAAGGATGGATTGTCTCCGTCACTCCCTCCGGTGGATGGATTCCTGCCTGTATAGCGGGAAATACGGGTATCGGCATGAGCCAGCGACTGCAGAGCTTCGTGCTGGACGAATCGCTGAATCCTTTCAACGTAGTGGAGCCCGGAAAAAGACCACGGGTAACGCTCACGCCTTCGCTGGCATTGAAAAACGGCGAGCCGTTTTTGTCATTTGCTGTGCAGGGCGGTGATACGCAGGACCAGAATCTGCTGCAGTTCTTTCTGAACATGGTGGAATTCGGCATGAATGTACAACAGGCAAGTGAGGCGGCCAATATCAATTCCAACCAATTGTGGCTGTCGCTGGGCGGAACCAGAACCGAAGAGCGTGCACCTCGGCCGGGACAGCTTCTGCTGCATGCCGCCACACCCGACTCCGTACGCCGGAAACTTATTGAAATGGGTTACTCGCTGCAGTTCTCCGACCGGACAAGCGGCCCCATCAATGCTATTTATTTCGATCGGGAGCACGGTACATTCTGGGGCGGGAGCAGCAACTACGGGGAGGATTATGGAATTGAGTGGTGAAATCGGAAGGGAAGATGCCTGATTCAGCAAATAATCTCAGCGTATTGAAACGGTTGTTGGAAAAATGAAGATCGGATCAAGACAACCTCTTTGAGTAGGGAAACTGTTTCTGCAAGAATACTGCTACATTTCTATAATTTTTGCCGGATGGAAAGTGTGGTGCTCATGATGAAAAACATATCCCAACTGGTTACTTACACATTGAGTGTTACCGATTTGCTTATCGATATTCCGATGGGAATGACCGTAAATCCAATATGATATTGGACTCGCTTTTATATATTCTTCCAATTCAACCGTAAATGCCCCATTAATAGGGCTCCCTGCAAAGTCAGGGGAAGACAATTGGAATGATGGTACATGATGGCTGACAACAGTTATCTGCTTTGCGTTACTGGACACTACATTTTCTTTTATAAACGCGAAACATTTATCATGCTCTATCATATCCGGCACTTTTGAGAAAAGCTCGATTTGTAAAGGAAAACCATCTGTCTGGGGTTTTATGAAGCGGTAAAATTGTGTTTTACCAGACAGGGTTTCCCATAATTCATATTTCCCTTCTCTGATAAATTTCCAAAAGCGTGTAACAAACTCATCACTCAATGCTTCCACAATGAGAATTGCATCTATATCTTTTGTCGTCCGGGGTTTGAGCCCTACATCTTCAATCAATTCATTGCATGCAGTTCCCCCGATGATGATATAATTATCAGCATAATCCCTGAAATATTCGCGAAACGTATCCAATCCTTTTACCATACTTTTTTATCGATTAATTCTTTCATTTCAGCTTCGACCCTTTCATTTGGGTCATCCCTGTAACAGAGATAAAGCGACAATGGATCGATATATCCGTTATTGCTCAATAAACACGGATTATATTTCCAGATTTCAACCCGGATATCCCCTTCTGTTTCATCCAGGTACTCCCAGTACCCTTTTTTTCTTAGTCCTTCAAACTCCACTTTATAAACCGCATAAGCTTCTTTCCCCGTATCTGATAAAAAAGTATAGTGGGCAAGCGCCGCATCTCCGGATTTACAAAAATTCCAATTATCTTTCAGCCTTGTAAAATACGATTTAATAACGGGAGATTGCATTTGAGACTCCGACATTTCCCACAATTGTTTTCTTCCAACTTCAAAGGCAAAACGTTTTTCTTTTGTTCCTGTAACCCTACATATTTTTTTTGCTTTCAACTCTTCCGCGATTTTTGTAATCGTTTTTGGAGAGTAGCCCAGTTTTTCCGCGATTTCTTTGAACGAAAACTCTTCAAGATGTTCTATTTGTAGGTGATAGAGAAGCAATAACTGAGCGGAAGGAGTTAGGAATTCGGAAAGCGGATGAATTTGCCGGTTATTTTCTTTCAAATAAAGAAGTATTTCAGGCAAATATAGTTGGTTTTCAGGGACAATGAAACTGATACGATTCCTGATCATTTTACGCCTCATTTGCATACTTTGATTGTACAATACAAAAACAACTGGTAAATCTGTATGATGAAATATTGCTTTTGCCTGTTTTTTCAACTGTTCTGCTGTCTTAGGATTCATATTTTCTTCTTCGGCCAGAAGAAAATAACCTCCGTCTATTTCGAGCAGACTGTACTTATAGGCATGGCTCAAATAAAGGGGAAGCTTATTCAATAGCGACTCCGGCACTTTCTTTACAGTACCGGACAGTCCCAGCGTGTCTTGCAAATATTTTAAAACGTCATCCATATAATTACCCTGAATAATGGTGATTACCTTTAAGTGGTAATCGTTGCAAATTTAAGGTAATTATCGAAATTAATCACTGTGTTCCGGAATATTTTTTCTGACTTGTCCCCTTTAAATTTAGTGCGGTCATAAATATCAGTATATCAGCACATATCTATTTTATTTTGCTAATTTTCCGCACTAAAAGGGACAATTCAGGATTGCTGCGATTTACTTCTTCAAACACATCATTCATCCGGTTTATGACTTTATCGGCAGGTGTCTGCGCATGAATTGTCAAACAGAGATGAAGCAATTACGCAGAGGTGTTACCCGGTGGTGATGAAGAACGAAACAGGACTATAATCCTTTGGCGGACTCTTTCTTCGGCAGCTCGCACATATTGCATCCGCCACAATGGGAGAAGTCCTTTTTCGTGAAAAAGAACTGGTAGATCTGACGCAGTAGGATGATCCCTGTGATGATCCCGATGATGATGACGATAAAAAGTTGTATGTTCATAATCTGATAACAAGATAAATGCGTATAAAGTTTGAAGGGCTGTGAAGCCTACATGAACAGACTCCCCACCTGGTGCACCACAAGGGCGATCAACCACGCCAGGCCGGTGGAATAAAGGACACTGAACAGCGCCCATTTCCAGGAGTGTGATTCCTCCTTAATGGCTGCAATGGTCGCAATGCAGGGGAAGTAAATCAGTACAAAAAGCAGGAAACCGGTGATCACCAGCGGGGTGAATACGGGCGTTCCATCGGGGTAGGCTTCCGCCTTTAGTCTTGCCTGTAACGACTGCTGGTTTTCGCTGTCGCCCGTGTAAAGCACGCCCATGGTGCTGATCACAATCTCCTTGGCAGCCATCCCCGAGAGGAGGCTTACCGATATCTTCCAGTCGAACCCGAGCGGACGCATCACCGGCTCAATAAACTTGCCAATTCTCCCGATGTAGGAGTTCTCCTGATGCGCTGTATTCCTTGCGTGGGCGATTCCGGCAAGAAGAACATCCCGTTCGGGTTCGTTGATTTCATCCCTGCCGAACTGTGCTTCTACCTGTGCTGTTTGTGTATCGAAGGCTGCTTCGCGGGACTCGTTTCGCGGGAAATAGCCCAGGAACCAGATCACGATGGAGGCTACGAGGATGGGACCTCCCATCTTTTGGAGATAGTGCCGTGACCGGTCCCACATGTGGGTAAAAATCGATTTCAGCGTTGGCATCCTGTAGGGGGGCAACTCCATCACAAAGGGGGTCTCCTCCTCTTTGAAAAGTGTTTGGCGGAACAAACGTGCTGTGAGGGCGGCAATCAGGATACCGAAAGCATACAATCCCAACAGCACGAAGCTGGCCCGGGAGGGAAAAAAAGCGCTCACAAAGAGAAGGTACACCGGCAGACGGGCGCTGCACGACATGAAAGGAACGATCAGCATGGTGATCATGCGGCTGCTGCGGCTCTCGATGGTGCGGGTGGCCATCACGGCAGGCACATTGCAACCGAATCCCATGATGAGCGGAATAAACGATTTGCCGTGCAGCCCTATTTTGTGCATCAGCTTGTCCATGATGAAGGCTGCACGGGCCATATATCCGGAGTCCTCCATAAAGGCAATGAAAAGATAGAGGATCACAATGTTGGGAAGGAACACGATGACGCCGCCCACACCGCCCACGATGCCATCCACGATCAGCGCTTTCAGCGGGCCCTCCACCATGTTGTTCCGGATCAGATTGCCCAGCCCGGCCACAAGCCACTCGATGGCCGCCATGGGGTAACTTCCCAGATGAAAGGTAGCCTCAAACATGATCCAGAGGAAGAGGAAAAACAGCGGAAAACCTACATACTTGTTCGTTGCAATGCTGTCGATCAGTCGCGTTTTGTCGGCAAAATGAATTTTTTCGGTGAGGGTCTCCTTCAACCCCCCGGCGATAAATCCGTAGCGGGCATTGGTGAATGCCGATTCGGGATCTTCCCGCAGCAGTTTCTCGATATAGGAGCGCTCTTTGTCTCTGCGCGCGAAGATCTGCTCCCGGCCGGAGAGTGTTTGTATGCGGCCCTCCACCTCCTTATCTCCTTCCAGCAATTTGATGCAGACATACCGCAGCGGCATGCCCCAATGTGTCACCTCGCGCTGTTGCAGCTCCCGTTCCATGATGGAGATTGACTTCTCCAACACCCTTCCGTAAGGGATTTGTACCGGCTCACGCTCTTCCTGATGATAAACGGTGATTACTTTTTCGAGCAACAAGGGGATACCTTCTCCTCTCTTGCCTACCGTGGGGACAATAGGGGTTTTGATGAGGGCGGAGAATTTCTCATGATCAAAAGTGCGTCCGCTCTCCTCAAGCTCATCGTACATGTTGAGGGCGATGACCATCGGTACTTGCAGATCAAGCAGCTCGGTGGTGAGATAGAGGTTCCTCTCCAGAGCCGATGCCGACACCACATTCACGATCACGTCGGGCTTTTCTTCCAGCATGTATTTTCGGGCGTACAACTCCTCGGGGGTGTATGCAGAAAGCGAATAGGTACCGGGTAAGTCGACCAGCGTGAATGAATAGCCGTTGTGTCTTAACATTCCCTCTTTGGCGTTCACCGTCACGCCGCTGTAGTTCCCCACCCGCTCGTGCGCCCCTGATGCCAGATTGAAAATAGAGGTCTTCCCGGAATTGGGATTCCCCAATAAAGCTACTTTGATGTTTTTCTCCGGCGGATGGTGGTTCCCTGCACGATGACGTCTTTGGCGTCTCGCTCCATTCCCGTGACGCGGAGGTGCAACAGAGAGTGCAGTATCATCAGACGGCAGCGGGTCATCCGTATAAAGACTGTTTTTTTGTATATCTTTTGCGAGTATGGATATTTCAACCATCACCGCTTCACTCCGTCGCAGGGAGACCTCATACTCCATGAGCTCATACTTGATGGGGTCTTTCAACGGGGCATTCAGTACCGACTTCACTTCTTCACCACGCACAAATCCCATTTCCAGGATGCGTTTCCTGAAAGCGCCGCTACCATTTACTTTTACGATGTATGCTTTTTGTCCGGTTTGTAGTTCTGACAGACGCATAAATATCCCTACTCTCTGTTTTGGTTTGCAAAGATATATCTTTTTCTCCGCATTATTTATAATTGGTATAAATAATAGCCGGAATCCTCTCTGTTTTGCCCCTGCCTGTAAGGGTAGCTCTGCCTCCCCTGATGAATAATACACTTTTTATCAGCATGTTAATGGTTGTGCGAAAAATATGCCTTTTTTCAGCGTTTATTTCGTATTTTTGAAGAGTGAATAAGACAGGAAGTATGATAACAGTAAACAACACATATGATGGATTACAGAATTGAAAAAGACACCCTGGGAGAGGTGAAAGTACCGGCCGACAAGCTCTGGGGAGCGCAGACGGAGCGGTCGCGCAACAATTTCAGAATCGGGCCGACGGCATCGATGCCGGCGGAGATCATCCAAGGTTTTGCATACCTGAAAAAAGGAGCTGCCTATGCCAATCATGAGCTGGGAGTCCTGTCGCGGGAAAAACGGGACCTCATTGCACGGGTGTGCGACGAGATACTGGAAGGAAAGCTCGACGACCAGTTCCCGCTGGTGATCTGGCAGACAGGGTCGGGCACACAGAGCAACATGAACGTGAACGAGGTGATTGCCAACCGTGCCCATCAGCTGGTCGGGAAAACTATCGGTGAGGGCGATAAAACGCTGCAACCCAACGATGATGTGAACATGTCACAGTCGTCCAACGATACGTTCCCAACCGCGATGCACATTGCCTGCTACAAAAAGATTGTAGAGGTGACCCTGCCCGGGCTGCGTCACCTGCAGCAGTCGCTGGTCGCCAAATCGCAGGAGATGGCCGATGTGGTGAAGATAGGGCGCACCCATCTGATGGATGCCACCCCGCTCACACTCGGTCAGGAGTTCAGCGGTTATGCCGCCCAGCTGGATTTTGGGATCAAGGCCATCGAACATACGCTGCCGCACCTCTCGGAGTTGGCACTGGGCGGCACGGCTGTGGGCACGGGACTGAACACGCCGAAAAATTACGATGTGACCGTAGCCCGCTATATCGCCGCGTTCACCGGACTTCCCTTTGTGACGGCCGGAAACAAGTTCGAAGCGCTGGCTGCCCATGATGCCATTGTGGAGACGCATGGCGCACTCAAACAGGTGGCTGTCTCGCTCAACAAGATTGCCAATGATATCCGTCTGCTGGCTTCGGGCCCCAGGAGCGGCATCGGTGAGATCACGATCCCTGCCAACGAGCCGGGATCGTCCATCATGCCGGGGAAGGTGAATCCCACCCAGGCAGAGGCGCTCACCATGGTCTGTGCCCAGGTGATCGGCAACGACATGGCCATTGCTGTGGGCGGCATGCAGGGGCATTTCGAACTCAACGTGTTCAAGCCGCTGATGGCGGCCAATTTCCTGCAAAGTGCACAGCTGCTGGGTGATGCTGCCCTCTCGTTCGATATCCACTGCGTGTCGGGCATTGAACCCAACAGGCCACGCATCAAAGAGTTGCTCCATAACTCACTGATGCTGGTTACCGCCCTCAATCCCCATATTGGTTACTATAAAGCTGCCGAGATTGCCAACGCGGCTCACCGTAACGGAACCACGCTGAAAGAGGAAGCGGTGCGACTGGGGTATGTGACGGCGGAAGAGTTCGATGCATGGGTAAAACCAGAAGAGATGACCGGTCCCATCGATCATTGACCATTTACCGGGCAACACCTCTCACTGATCGTTTCAGCAGCAGGACAATCTTGTTATGAACCTGATGCAGCTTCATGCAGTATGATTACAGACGGCATCGTTTTCCGGTGCCGTTTTTTCTTTGTATTTTTGCCTCTTCAAAACAAAAACCGGGATAGAAATCAAAACAAATACACTTAATTATTTATGGCAAACAAACCATTTCAGTATCAGGTCCCTTTTCCTCTGTCGAAGGATCAAACGGAGTATTATCTGCTCACCAAAGATCATATCTCTGTATCGGAATTTGAAGGAAAGGAGATTTTGAAAGTTTCTAAAGAGGGATTAACGCTGCTGGCACAGACCGCCTTCCGCGATGTGGAGTTCCTGCTTCGTCCCGAACATCAGGCACAGGTAGCGAAAATCCTGTCCGATCCCGAAGCGAGTGAAAACGACAAGTTCGTGGCGCTCACCTTCCTGCGCAACGCTGAGATATCGGCCAAAGGGATTCTTCCCTTCTGTCAGGACACCGGCACGGCCATCATCATGGGCAAGAAAGGGCAGCAGGTGTGGACCGGCGGCAACGATGAGGAGGCGCTCTCGCTGGGCGTCTACAACACCTTCATCAACGAGAATCTGCGTTACTCTCAGAATGCAGCCCTGAACATGTACGATGAGGTGAATACAGGTACCAACCTTCCCGCCCAGATAGATCTGTATGCCGTTCCGGGAAATGAATACAACTTCCTCTGTATTGCCAAGGGGGGCGGGTCAGCCAACAAGACCTACCTCTACCAGGAGACGAAAGCGCTACTCACACCGGGTAAGCTGGAGAATTTCCTGATCGAAAAAATGAAATCGCTGGGTACCGCTGCCTGCCCTCCTTATCACATCGCCTTCGTGATTGGCGGCACTTCGGCAGAGGCCAACCTGAAGACGGTGAAGCTGGCCTCTGCCAAGTACTACGACAACCTGCCCACCGAAGGAAACGAGCTCGGCCGTGCTTTCCGCGATCTTGAACTGGAAGAGCGGCTGAAGAAGGCTTCCGAGGAGCTGGGACTGGGTGCGCAGTTCGGCGGGAAATATTTTGCACACGACGTGCGGGTGATCCGTCTGCCGCGCCACGGTGCTTCCTGTCCCGTGGGAATGGGCGTCTCCTGCTCGGCCGACCGCAACATCAAGGCGAAGATCAACCGCGACGGCATCTGGATTGAGAAGTTGGAGGACAATCCTGCACGGTTTATTCCTGAGGAATTCCGTGAAGCAGGTGAAGGTGGCGGTGTGAAGATCGATCTGAACAGGCCCATGAATGAGATCCTCGCCGAGCTCTCCAAATATCCGGTTTCCACTCGCCTCTCACTCAACGGTACCATCATCGTGGCACGCGACATCGCCCATGCGAAACTCAAGGAGCGCATCGACCGCGGTGAGGACCTGCCGCAGTATATCAAGGATCACCCTATCTACTATGCCGGCCCGGCGAAGACACCTGCAGGGTATGCCTCCGGATCGATGGGACCCACCACGGCTGGGCGGATGGACTCTTATGTCGACTTGTTTCAGTCGCACGGCGGCAGCATGATCATGCTGGCCAAGGGGAACCGCAGTCAGCAGGTGACCGACGCCTGCAAAAAGTACGGCGGCTTCTACCTGGGCAGCATCGGCGGCCCCGCAGCTATTCTGGCGCAGAACAGCATCAAGAGCCTGGAGTGCCTCGAGTACCCTGAGCTGGGGATGGAGGCGATCTGGAAGATCGAGGTGGAGGACTTCCCCGCGTTCATTCTGGTGGATGATAAGGGGAACGACTTCTTCCAGTTAGTGACGCAGCCCAACTGCTCGTTCGGATAGATAGCTGTAAGCTATAAGCAGTAAGCTGTAAGATATAAGCAGTAAGCGATAAGCGATAATCGGTTAGAATCATTCAAATAAAGCAGAGGATGAAAAGGACGATTTATATTTGCCTCGCCTTGGTTGTCGGGCTTATGCAGGCATGGGGACAGAGCGGTGAATGAAGCTGCCATCCGCCGGCAGTTATTGCGCTGCTGCCAACGGTGATCCCAACAGTCTCGATACGTTCCACCTGCCACGAATGCATCTCTTCAACGGGAGACTTGTTGCAATTGTGCAATCAACAGAGGAACCGGGTCCAATTACCCTGCAGGCCAGGGTTAAAGGACTTAGGCCTGCCTCAATCAAAATTCAAACAAAGTAGGAATATATCTTCAGGTGAAATTTTATTCTCTATAGTTAATCCACACTTTCATTTGTCCGGGTTGATGGCGCTATCCCCTTTAGCAAATCTATCATTCAACCGCCAGGACAAATGTACATATTCGCCGGAAAATAGGCAACATAAAAGAGATGAATATCGGTTTAGTCGGACTTTTCAACGAAGTTGAAAAGTGGTACAATTTAAAGCCTGACTTTTTGTCAGGAATGAGTGCCATGCCAAGCCAAAACACTGAGCTGAGTAGAAATGTTGCTTGAGCAGCTGAATAACGACACAAAATCACTGAAAGTAATTTTTTAAGCGAAACCTTTGGAGTTTAATAATAAAATTATATGTTTGTAACATAATATTTCACTGGGCATTAACAACCTTGTGAAACTTGATAATTACTTTAATTTTCCTGACACCGGAAGAGTGCAATTGCTACTTTGACAGCATCATAAAAAAGAAATACCAATTTACTTCCAAACTGGATGTGGAATTGGGGAAAAATGGAATTGGAAAAAGTAATTATGCCCGAATCCCAAAACATAGAATACAAATCCAACTGGCGTGACGAATACCTGAAATGGGTCTGCGGCTTTGCCAATGCCAGCGGTGGTAAACTTTACATCGGCATTGACGATAAAGGTGAAGTAACGGGTATTGACAACTACTACAAACTACAGGTAGATTTACCCAATAAGTTCCGGGATATTCTTGGCGTGTATGCAGAAGTTAACCTGCAAGAGGAAAAGGGCAAGTATTATATAGAAATTATAGTTCCCCGCTATGATGTACCTATTTCCGTAAGAGGCATATATTATGTCCGTACCGGAAGCACTTTGCAGGAACTGAAAGGTCCGGCATTGAATGAATTTATTCTCAAACGTACAGGAAAAACATGGGATGATATTCCCGAGCAAAGAGCATCCATTGATGACATTGATGAATCCAGCATTAAGCAATTTCTGAAAGATGTACAAACTGTTAAACGAATCAATATTGAGGATGATATTAGTATTTCGGACTTGCTTAAAAAATTACGTCTGCTTGAAGATGGATATTTGAAAAGAGCATCCATTGTCTTATTTGGAAAAGACCCCGGAAAATTTTACCCGAATATGGCAGTCAAGATCGGTAAGTTCGGAGAAACGGATGCCGACTTGAAATTTCATGAAGTAATAGAAGGCAACCTAATTCAGCTCAAAGACCGGATTGGCGAAATGCTTAATGCCAAGTTTTTCATTCACCCGATTGATTTTATGGGAATTCAACGAGTAGAACAGGATGAATACCCTGTAGCTGCTGTTCGTGAAATGATCCTCAATGGCACACCGGAATTACATGGGAGCACCCACACAAATCCGTTTGTATGATGACAATTTCAGCGTTTGGAATGATGGTGGATTGCCGGAAGGTATTTTTGAAGAAGATTTAAAGAAAGTACATCGGTCGAAGCCGAGAAATCCTTTGCTAGCAGATGTTTGTTTCAAAGCCGGTTACATAGACTCATGGGGACGGGGAACCATCAAGATTATTGAAGCTTGCAAGGAAGCCGGATTACCAGAACCAATTTTAAAGGAGGAACAAGGTGGTTTCCTGAGTAAGGTATTTAAAGACCGGTTTACTACTGAGCAATTAAAGAAAGCAGGACTAAATGAAAGACAGATTCAAGCGATTCTTTACACTAAGAAATATGGAGAAATGACCAATTCCACATATCAGGAGGTTGCTAATGTTTCAAAAGCTACGGCAACCAGAGATATTAAAGAATTAGAAGGCAAAGGAATACTAAAAAATATAGGAACAAAAGGATCGAGTGCGATTTACAAACTGAGAGTTGACTCATAGTTGGCTCAGTTGGCTCACAATGGGCTCATAGTTGACTCATGGACAGAAAAAGCCTTTTGATTTGCACATTGTTATCTTTGTTCATGCTGTGACAAAGAGCAAAAGCCAAATCGTGTAAAAAAACTGCTATCTTTGTATTAGTGAGTCCGAAAACTCCGTGAAGGGTTATCTTTTCGTAAAGTGACCGTTTTTTTCAGTTAATTGTGATGACCAAAAGATAGTGAAAATGACTTTTAGGAATGGACTCATTTGTCGAAAAGGAGAAAAAACAGATGGCAAGAAAGAGAAAAGAGCTTCCCTTACTGGAGGGGGTGAAAATTACCGATGTGGCAGCCGAGGGAAAAGCAATTGCGAAAGTGGACGGTATGGCGGTCTTCGTACCGTATGCCGTGCCGGGTGATGTGGTTGACATACAACTGACGCGCAAAAAACATAGTTACGCCGAGGGCAGGGTGGTGCGTTTTGAAAAATATTCCGAAAACAGAATTGATCCGTTTTGCAGTCATTTCGGCATGTGCGGCGGCTGCAAGTGGCAGATGCTGCCCTACGAAGAGCAGCTGCGGTACAAGCAGCAGCAGGTAGTGGACAACCTGACCCGCATCGGCAAGGTGGAACTACCGGAGATCACCGCTATTCTGGGTGCTTCACAAACCACTTTTTACCGCAACAAGCTGGAGTTTACCTTCTCCAACAGGCGGTGGCTCACCGAAGAAGAGATCCACTCCGGCAAACAGTTTGCGCAGATGAATGCGCTGGGGTTTCATATCCCCGGGATGTTCGACAAGGTGCTTGATATCGACAAATGCTGGCTGATGGATGATCTTGCCAACCAAATCAGGAACAGTATTCGCAGTTTCTGTCTTGAACAGGGGTACTCGTTTTTCGACCTTCGTAACCAGAAGGGGTTGATGCGCACGCTCATGATCCGCAACAGCTCCATCGGCGAATGGATGGTGGTGGTGGTTTTTTATGAAGATGACCGCGTAAAGAGGGAGCAGTTGATGGCCTACATCGCCGAACGGTTTCCGCAGATCACTTCCCTGCTTTACATCATTAACCGGAAGGCGAACGACACCATCACCGACCAGGAGGTGGTCACCTGGCGCGGCCGCGATCATATTTATGAAGAGATGGAGGGTTTGAAATTTAAGATTGGGCCCAAATCATTCTTTCAAACCAATAGCCAACAGGCATATAATCTTTATAAAACGGTAGTTGATTTTGCCCGTCTGTCAGGCGGAGAGACGGTGTATGACCTTTATACCGGTACGGGTACCATTGCCAACTTTGTGGCGCGAAATGCCAAAAAGGTGGTGGGAATAGAGTCTGTGCCGGAAGCCATTGAAGACGCAAAAGAGAATGCCCGCATCAATGGGATTGAGCATACATTTTTCTTTGCCGGAGATATGAAAGATGTGCTTACTTCCGATTTCATTGCTGTGCATGGACGCCCTGATGTAATCATCACCGATCCGCCACGCGCAGGGATGCACGAAGATGTGATCCATGCGATCCTGTTGGCGGAGCCCGAGCGCATTGTTTATGTGAGTTGCAACCCCGCCACGCAGGCGCGCGACCTGAATCTGCTCGACAGCAAATACAGCGTCACCCGCGTGCAGCCGGTGGATATGTTTCCCCACACCCACCATGTAGAGAACGTGGTGCTGCTGGAGAAGAGAGATCAGTGGACCGGCTCCACCTTGTAGCCCAGCTTGCGAAGCCCCTCGATCACTCCCTCTTCACCGGGAAGGTGGAGACAACCTACTGCGATGAAGGATGAATGCTCCGCCATGATCGCCGGCAGCTTTTCCAGCCATTTTTCATTGCGTGCACCATTCAGTGCATACTTCTCCTCATCGGTCGAAGGGCAGGGGTCATCAGGCTCCTCCTCCGTATAGAGCGCCCAAAGCGCCTCCAGGTCCTGTGCAAGATAGGCCTGCTGCAGCCGATCCATCTCCTCTTTCAACAGCTCCGGATGGTTGACCATGCAGGCCAGTAACTCTGCCTGCCTTTCCAGTGATTGCATCTCCAGCAGCATGCGGATCTGGTCGTCGGTGTTCTCAAGACCCACTACCGGCCGGTTGCGCTTTAGTGCCTCCTCCTGGAAGTACTGGTCGAGACCTTCCCCTCCGGAGAGGGTTGGATAGTACTGCTGATAGAGCGTCACCGAGATCAGGTTCTGCAGCATCGCCGGCCGCAGCCTGCCAAACTGAGCGAGACCCATTCCAAACAGGCTGGTGAGCGTGCTGTCGAGCTTTGCACGGTCTGCCTCGTTCATCAGTATCTCGTAGCTTGTCTCCTGGGGCATCATTGCCCTGCTCATGATCTCCATCTGCATCTGCATCATGTTGCTCATGTCAAGCTCTCCTACGGTCTGTTCACTGCTGTCGAACGCCTCCCGGATACCGGCAATGCTGTCGAGGAAGGTAAGCGGTACCAGGTGATGCGTGCCGAAGATCCAGGATGGTTTCTCCAGCCCGTTGCCGGAGATCTTCCAGAGCAGCGCGTTGTCGTTGCCGGTGGTTGGGTTGCTGCAGGATAAAAGCAGCAAAAGCACCGTTAGGGTGCTGGTTATTTTTTTGAGATTCATTCTTTTTAGCTTACCATTTACGGCTGATTGCTTACAGCCTACTTCATCTGAGGAAACCCTGATTCGGTTGCAGCTGCTTTCTGCTTGCCAATACCGAGGAGGTCGAAGAGGACCCAGAAGATGGTGAAGGAGGGCACCATATCAGTTGCCGGGAGGAGCTCCTCCATAAAGGTGATGAGCGAGGTGTACTTACCCCGCCGCTCACCAAACATCTTGTAGCTGATGGAGGCAGCAACCGGTGCCCATACCACATCCATTATCGGAATGGCTGCCGATGTCATGCCCACTGCGTCAAGCAGCAGGCACCTGAACAGTTTTTTATATTTCGGATCCATCGTCATGCCTGTTCCACTGCCAGGGGTACATAGCTTCTCTGAGCCAGTTCTTTGTCCAGGGTATAGAGCCCGAACCCATTGTCGCCGATCAGCCTGAGGCTGTCGATCATCCCCTGGGCGGTCTCCTCTTCTTCCACCTGTTCGTTCACAAACCACTGTAACATATTCTCGGTGGCGTAGTCGTTTTCTTTTCGCGAAAGAGATACCAGATTATTGATCTGGGAGCTGACTACCTGTTCATGTTTCAGTGTTGCCTCAAAGGCATGCAGCACTGAGTCCCATTCCGTCTCTACCTTTTCGATGGGCGTTAGTTCCACCCTGTTTCCCTTCGAGATGAGATAGTTCATCAGCTTCAGGGCATGGTCCTGTTCCTCGCGGAACTGCACGTTGAACCAGTTGGCGATGCCTGGAAGCCCTTTGTTGGCGAAATGAGCTGACATGGATAGATAGAGATAAGCCGACCAGAATTCGGCGTTGATCTGTTTGTTGATTGATTTTTCAAGTTCTTTGCTTACCATAGTCATATTTTTTTTGTGTTCCTACCTTCTAAAACGCTTAGTGGCGAAAAATGTTCTTTCAGAAACCGTTTCACTTCCTGCTCGACGCAAAAAAAAGGAGGCTGCTGAGAGAATATAAATTAATTGCTATCTTTGTATGCTGGTTTCCAAGAAAACAATCGGTTCAGTGATCGTGAAAAGCTGAGCTCTGTTTTCCATTAATTTTCTTCAAATGAATCTTTTAAAGGAAAAAATGATGAGATATGATGCCCCGCAGCGTGCAAAAGCTGCCGGCATCTACCCCTATTTCCGTGCCATCGAGAGTGATCAGGACACAGAGGTGCTCATCAACGGAAAGAAAGTGCTGATGTTCGGCTCCAATGCTTACCTGGGACTGACCAATCACCCCAAGGTGAAAGAGGCTGCCATCGCCGCCACAATGAAATACGGCACCGGTATGGCCGGATCCCGTTTTCTGAACGGCACACTCGATATCCATCTGGAGCTGGAGCGCAAGCTGGCCAATTTCATGCACAAGGATGAGGCGATCGTCTTCTCCACCGGCTTCTCTGTCAACGAGGGTGTGCTGGGCTGTCTTACCGGTCGCGACGATTACATCATATGGGATGAGCGGGATCATGCCTCCATCATTGAGGGGCTGCGCACCTCATTTTCCACCAAATACAAGTTTCGCCACAACGACATGGTATCGCTCGAGAAGCAGCTCAAGCGGTGTGACCACCGCAAGGTGAAGCTGATCATCGTGGATGGTGTCTTCAGCATGGAGGGCGACCTGGCCGACCTGCCGGAGATCGTGAAGCTGGCACAAAAGTACAAAGCCAATATCATGGTGGATGAAGCACACGGCCTCGGCGTACTGGGCAAGCGCTACAACGGCCGCGGTGTATGTGATCACTTTGGTGTGCTCGATGATGTGGATCTGGTGATGGGCACTTTCAGCAAGTCGCTCGCCTCTATTGGCGGTTTTGTGGCCGGCGATTACCCGGTGATCAACTACCTGCGTCACAATGCCCGTACCAACATTTTCAGCGCCAGCATCACGCCTGCTGCCACTGCTGCCGCCTCGGCCGCACTCGACATTCTGAAGGCTGAGCCGGAGCGGGTGAAGCGTCTCTGGGAGCTGACCGACTATGCCATTAACCAGTTCCGCGAAAGAGGGTTCGAGCTGGGACCTACCTCTACGCCCATCCTGCCGCTCTATGTGCGGGATAACGACAAGACATTTCTGATCACCAAGCTGCTCTTCGAGGAAGGGATCTTCGTCAATCCGGTGGTGCCGCCGGCTGTGAATCCCAACGATACGCTGATCCGCTATTCGCTGATGGCAACACACACTTACGAACAGGTGGATCGATCCATTGAGAGCATCACCGCGATCTTCAAGAAAACAGGTGTGCTGTGAGGATCCGCCTCATTTGGTGAAACATTTTTTTTATGAATTGTTCCCTGCAGATATGTGGGGAATCTTTTTTTTTGTAGATTTGCGAAAAGATGCATCGCGATGGAGAAGAGGATAGAGAAGCTGTTGCAGTGGTTCGATCTGCGCAGCGAAATGGAGGGGTATGACATCATTCATGAGAACATCGAGAGCGGGATCGTTTTCCGTGGCACCAACCTCTGGGTGCTGATGTTTGCCATTGTGGTGGCCTCTGTGGGACTCAATATGAACTCTACGGCAGTGATCATCGGGGCCATGCTCATCTCTCCACTGATGGGTCCCATCAACGGCATGGGTTACAGTCTGGCCACCTACGACTTTCATTTGCTCCGCCGCTCCCTGAAGAACTTCTCCTTTGCAGTGGGGGTGAGTCTCATCACCTCGGCACTCTATTTCCTGCTTACACCGCTCAACCAGGCCCACTCAGAACTGCTGGCGCGAACCAGTCCCACCATCTACGATGTGATCATCGCCCTCTTCGGCGGACTGGCTGGCATTGTGGCGATGAGCAGCCGCCTGAAGGGTAACGTGATCCCTGGTGTGGCGATCGCCACGGCGCTGATGCCTCCTATCTGCACGGCAGGTTATGGGCTGGCCACCCTGCAGTTCGATTTCTTCTTCGGTGCGCTCTATCTCTTCACCATCAATACGGTTTTTATTGCCTTTGCCGCACTGATTGTCTGTCAATTTCTGAAATTCCCCATCCGCTCCATTGTGGATCCCACCAGGAAGAAACATGTGAACCGTGTCATATCAACAGTCATCATCCTCACCCTGGTACCCAGCATCTTCTTCGGTGTCAAATTGGTGAAGAACGAAGAGTTCGCGCAACGGACTGAGACCTTCATCGGTGAGGTGACGTTGATGGGAGGCAACTATCTTCAGAGCAGGCAGGTGCATCCTGCCACCCGCACCGTGGAGCTGCTTTACTCCGGTTACGGGTTGAACGATTCCCTCAGGGAGAAGATCATAGAGAAAGCGTTGATAAACAGGATCGATACGGCACGGCTGGCGATTCACCAGGGGTATGATGCCAGTATGGTGCAGGAGAACATGCGGAAATATCAGTCGGAGACCGAACGGCTTGCAGCACAGCTGGCTGCCACCACCTTTAATCTTCGTAAGAGTGAGGGACGGGTAGACAGCATCCGCAATATTCCCCTCTTCGGGGAGAAGATTCTGTCGGAGATCAAACCACTATTCCCGCAGATTACAGGCTGCTCCTATGCGGAGACCTACCTCTTCTCAGCTGTGAACGACTCCACTCAACACTCTGGTATGGTGCCGATGGTGGTGTTCTCTGTACCACGAAACGGGCTGCGCGTTGCCGACAGGGAGCGCATCGAGGAGTGGCTCAAAAACAGACTGGAGAACGAGCAGGTGAAGACGATTTTTGAGGAGGTGCGGAATTAACCGCTGCGGCAGAAAACTATTCCGTTAAAAAGAGTGTTATTATCTATAACCGGTGGGACTGTTGCACATCGGCAAAAAAATCGCAGCAACGAATCAGCCAAACATCGGGTCACCGAATACCGTATTCCGGTAAATCAGGATCTACGTTTCACTTTGATCAGCAAATTATCAAAATAAGTAAGCATATGAAGAGCATAGAAACAACTTACATGGGCATTCGGCTCAAGAGTCCTGTTATCCTCGGGGCATCCGAGCTATCCACCGACAGTGACAAACTACTGCGTGCAGAAGAAGAGGGTGTGGGTGCCGTGGTATTCAAAAGCCTTTTTGAGGAGCAGATACAGATGGAGAGCTTCCGTCTGGATGAGAAGATCAGCCAGTATGATGAGATCAATGCCGAATCGGTGACACATCATCCCAACGTGGAACACGCTGAGGTGGAGTACTACCTGGAGAAGCTGCGTCGAGCCAAGGAGAAGCTCAACGTGCCGGTAATCGCCAGCCTCAACTGCGTGAACGAATCCACTTGGTTCCACTACGCGAAGTTGATCGAGGAGACTGGGGTGGATGCCATTGAGCTCAACCTCTACCAGATACCGGTGCGGTTCGACCTCGACGCGGCGACCATTGAGCAGCAGCAGATCAGTCTGGTAGGCGTTATCCGTCAGCAGCTCACCATCCCTGTGAGCGTGAAGCTGAGCTCCGACTACACCAATATCCTGCATTTCGTGAAGCGTCTCGATGATGCCGGCGTGAATGGGCTGGTGCTGTTCAACGCCTTCTTCCAGCCCGATGTGGATATCCGCCGGGAGGAACATCGTCGTGCCTTCAATCTCTCCCACAGGGGAGAGTACAAGCAGTCGCTCCGCTATGCCGGTATGCTTTTCGGGCGAATCAATGCTGATGTCTGCAGCAGCCGCGGCATCTACACCGGTGAGGACGCAGTGAAGCTACTATTGAGTGGAGCCTCCAGCGTGCAGGTGGTGAGTACAGTCTATCGTAACGGCCTGGAGCAGATTGGTAAGATCAATCGCGAGATCGCCGACTGGATGGAAAGAAAACAATACGACAGCATTGATCAGTTCAGGGGCAAGCTCTCCGACAGCGTGCTCAACAAGGACAACACCCTTATCATTTACAAGCGGGCGCAGTATATCGATACGTTGCTACATTCCGACAGGTTGTTGGAAGAGCTGGAGTGGTGATCACCCTCAGTCGGTAGCAGTTCATGCGCTTTCTGAAAATGGTGACCGGGACAGGGAACCTTGAGCCTCTATGTCCCGGTTAATTTTTTTTAAAATGTTTTTTGTTAAACCTCGATTTTTTTATTTTTGCACCCGGGAGTAAATGACTTCCGTTACCCGGTGCCGGCCTCTACCAGCATGTTGTGTAACAAATAAAACCTGAAGACTCATTTTGCGAAACATGACCGACAGAAGTTAAAAAGAGAAAGAAGATTCAAAAACAGTTATATTGTTCAATCACAAATTTTACAACGAAAGGAGGATCATTTATGTTGAATCGTATGCAGATTTTGACCCGTTTTTTTCTGCCACTTTTATTGATTATTGTTCTCTGCAGCCAGGCTGCCCTCGCGCAGTCGTTACGCCTCTACACTCCTTATCCGCACATTACTGTCCCACCGGGCGAAACCATCGACTATGCCATTGATCTGATCAACAACGGCGGCGCCATCGCTACCGCAGAGGTGAACGTGGAAGGACTTCCGGAGGGGTGGAAGCAGACGCTCCGCTCCGGAGGTTGGAACGCGCAGGCCATCTCGGTGTTGCCCCGCGAGAAGAAGAGCCTCAACCTGAAGGTGGAGCTGCCCTTCGACATTGAAAAAGGGGTCTACACCTTCCGTGTCATTGCTCGTGGGCACAGCGTGCTGCCGCTCACCGTGGAGGTGTCGGAGCAGGGCACGGTGAAGACCGTCTTCACCGCCGACCAGGCCAACATGCAGGGGCATGCCACCTCTACCTTCAATTACCGTACCAAGCTGGAGAACCAGACCGGCGAGAAGCAGCTCTATGCCCTCAGCTCACACGCCCCGCGCGGCTGGACGGTGGTCTTCAAACCCAACTACCAACAGGCCTCCTCGGTAGAGATCGATCCAGGACAGAGCAAGGATATTCAGATAGAGGTGAAAGCACCCTACAACGTAAAAGCGGGTAAATACACCATCCCGGTGGTGGCTAGCACCGGCAGCAGTACCGCGCGCCTGGAGCTGGAGGCAGATATCTCGGGAACCTATGGCATCGAGCTCACCACTCCCGACGGCCGTCTCAGCGAGAAGATCACCGCCGGCCGCCGCAAGACCATCGACCTGGTGGTGCGCAACAGCGGCTCCACCGACCTGAATAGTGTGCGGATGAGTGCCGGTAAGCCGCAGGGGTGGGAGGTGACCTTCACCCCCGACACCATCCCGCTGATCGCCGCTGGTGAGAGTGCCCAGGTGAAGGCTCTGGTACGTGCCTACGACAGGTCGATTCCGGGTGACTATGTGCTTAACCTGACGGCGCAGACGCCGGAGGCTACCTCCACCGCCTCGTTCCGCATGTCTGTCAGGACGCCCCTGCTCTGGGGATGGCTTGGCATTTTGATCATCCTGGGAGCCATCGGTGTGGTGGTCTATCTGTTCCGCAAATATGGGAGGAGGTAAGCCATGGAGGAAGCAACCATCGTTACCAGAAATCTTACGAAGAAATATGGCGACTTCACCGCGGTTGATGATCTCACGCTGGAGATAGGGCGGGGTGAGGTGTTCGGCCTGTTGGGACCCAATGGCGCCGGCAAGTAGACCACCATTCTGATGCTGATGGGGATGACTGAGCCCAGCAGCGGTAGCGTACGGGTGTGTGGTCTCGATCCGGTGCGGCAGCCCATCGAGGTAAAGCGTCATGTTGGCTATCTGCCTGAAGATGTGGGTTTCTATGACGATTTGAGCGGGTTGGACAACCTGATCTATACAGCCCGCCTCAATGGTCTCTCCGAGCATGATGCTCGCAGCTGTGCCCTGCGCCAGATGGAACGGGTAGGGCTGGTGGAGGAGACTGCCAAGAAAGCAGGGAAATACTCTCGTGGCATGCGGCAGCGGCTGGGATTAGCCGACGTGCTGCTGCGCAACCCGGAGGTGATCATTCTCGATGAGCCGACGCTCGGCATTGACCCATCCGGTATCCGCGATTTCCTGCGCCTGATCGTCACCCTTAGCCGCGAGGAGGGCATCACGGTGCTCTTTTCCTCGCATCACCTGCACCAGGTACAGCAGGTGTGCGACCGCGTGGGTATTTTTGTAAAGGGTCGTCTTCTGGCACAGGGCGACATCGCATCGCTTGCCCGCCAGCTCTTCTCCGGCAGCACTTCGGAGGAAGGTAGGGAGTATGGACTGGAAGATATTTATCATCGTTATTTTGAAGGAGGAACAGTCAATGAAGACCACACTGCAACAACATAGATTCTTTTCGGCTGCTTATTGGGAGGAGCAATTGCGACGGCTGATCCCGGCAGTAAAGCGTGAATTTACCACCTTTCGCTCTTCGGGAGCTGCCCCGGGCGTCTTCCGTGTCATGGTGCTGAAAGAGATGAGCGACCATTTTCGCAGTTGGCGGGTGGTCATTCTGATGGCAATCATCTTGCTCACCTGTGTGGGATCGCTCTACACCGCTCTCAGCAGTATCGACGATGTGGTGAAGGCTGGTAGCAGTGAGGAGGAGTTTTTTTTCCTGAAGCTTTTCACCCTGTCGGATGGGAGCTTACCGCCCTACTTTGTCTTCATCGGTTTCCTGGGGCCGCTGCTGGGTATCAGCCTGGGCTTTGATGCGATCAACACGGAGCAGAACAGAGGCACGCTGAGCAGGTTGCTGGCACAGCCTATCCCGCGCGACTACGTGATCAACGCCAAGTTCACCGCAGCGCTGCTGGTGATCACGTTGCTCTTTTTCCTGCTTAGCTTCCTGGTGATCGGTGCGGGCTTGCTGGCGCTGGGCATACCACCCACGCCGGCCGAGTTCATGCGGATCCTCTCTTTCACGCTGTTGAGCATCGTTTACGTGGCGTTGTGGCTCAACCTGTCGCTCTACTTCTCGGTGCGCTTCCGGCAGCCCGCTACCTCGGCGCTCGCCGGCATCGCCGTCTGGCTCTTTTTCACGGTTTTCTACCCGCTGATCGCCAACGTGCTGATCAAAGCGGCAGCGCCATCACCCTATGCTACGGGACGGTCTATCTATCTCTTTGAGCGGTTCCGCTTTCTGCTGATGCAGGTGATGCCCAACGAACTGTTCAGCCAGGCAACCTCCACGCTGCTGATACCCTCCGTGCGCAGCCTCGGGCCACTCACCATGGAGCAGATGCAGGGCGCCATACCCGGCCCTCTGCCGCTGGGACAGAGCCTGCTGCTTGTATGGCCGCAGCTCACCGGACTGATCGCCCTCACGATGATTTGCTTCATCCTCTCCTATCTCGCTTTTATGCGACGCGAGATCCGTTCAAGGTGAGGGGTTTAATCATCTGCTTAAATCATTGGATTGTTTTCTGAGGAGTCGCATGACCACTTCAGGATGAAAGGCCGATTTGTAGATGATGCAGGTTTTATACTTGTTGAATTGATGAGGCAGACCACCGGTTTCGAGCCGAAGATGTGGGGCGACTCAATCAATAGTTAAATCTTTGTTAAAGTTCTATTAAATCGCGCGCGATATAAATATTTTGCCTACATTTGTATCGTAAACGATATAATCACAAGCGAAATAAAAAGAACAATGAAAGAAGCTAAATTTTACGGATTCAGTGCGAAGAGCCTGAAGGGACAGGAGGTTTCGATGGATGCCTACAAAGGTAAAACGGTACTGGTGGTGAACACTGCGAGCAAGTGCGGGTTGACACCACAGTACGAAGGCCTGGAAGCGCTCTATAAAAAGTACAAGGACAAAGGTCTGGTGATCCTCGGTTTCCCCTGTAACCAGTTTGGCAACCAGGAGCCGGGCGACGAGCAGTCGATCTCTGAGGGATGTCTGATCAACTACGGTGTCACCTTCCCGATGTTCGCCAAGGTGGATGTAAACGGTGAGAACGCGCACCCGATCTTCAAATACCTGAAAAAGGAGCTGGGCGGATTCTTTGGTGGCAAGATCAAGTGGAACTTCACCAAGTTCCTGGTCGACACCAACGGTAAACCGGTGAAACGCTTTTCCCCGTTTACCAAGCCGGAGGAGATAGACCACTACCTGGCAAAAAAGATGAATTTTTAAACCCACTTTCTTCAGCGGACAGGAACAAATGAATATCCAATGCAATATGAACAACTGAAACTGGAGAACCAGATCTGTTTCCCCCTTTATGCGGCATCGAGGCTGATCACCCGCGGGTATCAGCCGCACCTGGAAAAGCTGGGGATCACCTATCCCCAGTACCTGGTGCTGATGGTGCTCTGGGAGGAGGATGGCATCACGGTGAACGACATTGCCGCGAAGCTGATCCTCAACACCAACACGGTGACACCACTGCTCAAGCGGATGGAGGGGATGGGCATCATTAGCCGCCGACGCTCAATGGCAGATGAGCGCAAGGTGCTGATCACTCTCACCGGGAAGGGGCGGAAGATACGGGATGAGGCGGCAGCCATCCCCCTGCAGCTGGTGGAGGAGTTGCAGCAGGTGGGTATCACGGCGGAGGAGCTGATGGAATTGAAGCAGCGTCTCGACCGGCTGGTGGAGCATCTGAAAGAGGGCAGTGATCTTTTTTTTTAAAACAAACTGAAAGAAGGGATGTTGGGGCATCGCGCAAAAAAAATTTGAACAATTTGGGAGCTGAGTTGTCTTTTTAATAGAGACAAACGGAGATTGCAGATGCCGGAACGGGTGTTTGCTGACAAGTTAGTATAAAATGATGCACACAATCATCTTTGATGAACAGAACAAACCTGACGTACAGGAGAAACAGGAGCTGGTCGACTTTTTGCATGACCAGCTGGAACAGTATGGTGACCCCAAACATCAGATTGAGAAGGCAATCGATTACTCACTGAAGGAGTTCGACTCCTTCGGAGGCTTCGTGATGCTGCTGAAGCAGGAGGAGCAGCTACGGGCTGCCGTGGTGATCAACCGTACCGGGATGGATGGATATATCCCCGAGAACATACTTGTCTATATCGCTGTGGATCGCAATAGCCGCGGTGAAGGACTTGGCAGGAAGCTGATGACGCAGGCCATCGCACATGCCGATGGGGATATTGCCCTCCACGTGGAGGCGAACAACCCTGCTAAAAGACTTTACGAGAGATTGGGATTTACCAACCCTTATCTGGAGATGAGGCTGAGAAAAAACAAGTGATGGCTGAGCTGATTATTGAAGCAGAAAAGATCAAGGAGAACATCCGGACCCTGAGCGATTATTTCGAAGAGAAGGGAATCGACTGGAGCCTGATTACCAAGGTCTTTTCGGGGGACAAGGAATTTCTGGAGAATATCCTCACCGAGGAGGTGATTGACAAGATCAACTCAGTGGGGGACTCGCGGCTTACCAGCTTAAAGAACCTCAGGGCGGTGAACCCAGCCATGCGCACCATCTACATCAAGCCGCCGGCGGCCATCTATGCCGATGACGTGGTGCAGTATGCCGACATCTCCCTCAACAGTTCCCTGAGTACCATCAAGGCGTTGAACGAAGCGGCGGGCAGGGCAGGAAAGATCCATCAGATCATCATCATGGTGGAGCTGGGAGAGATGCGCGAGGGGGTGAACCGCAGCGATGTGATCACCTTCTACGAAAAAGTATTCAACCTGCCCTATATCGATGTGATTGGCCTGGGCTCCAACCTGGGCTGCATGTATGGTATCGAGCCCACCTACGAAAAGCTCCAGCAGCTTTCCAGCTACAAGGAGCAGATCTCAAGGAAATTCAACAAGAAGCTGAAATATATTTCCGGCGGCTCCTCCATCACCCTGCCGCTGATCGAACAGGGTGCTGTCCCGAAAGATATCAACCACTTCAGGGTGGGGGAGGCTGCCTTTTTCGGGGTGAGCCCTCTCTACAACGAGCAGTTCCTAAACCTGCATACCGACACCTTCGCCTTCGAAGCCAACATCATCGAGCTGGAGGAGAAGAAGATCGTGCCGGAAGGGGTGCTGAGCGACGCCAACATCGGTCATACAGCCGATTTTGAGGATCACGATGTCAACGAGACCACCGTGAAAGCAATCCTTGATGTGGGGATGCTCGATGTGGATAAGGATGACATTGAGGCGCTCGACAAGGAGGTGCGTTTCGTCGGCATTACGTCAGACATGATGGTGGTCGACATCGGTAAGAATCGTACCGCCAATGAAGCGAAGAAATACCGGGTGGGCGACCGCATCCGCTTCCGCACCAACTATATGGCCGTGGCACGACTGCTCAACTCAAAGTTCATCGACAAACGGTTCCTCTGATCATCCGGAAAGTGGCTGAAACGATTGCTTCAGCCACTTCAATAATTCCGCTAACCGGCTAACCGGTTCGTCAGATCATCACTTACCCGAGAGGTACTCGGCAATGCCCTCCTGGGTAGCGGAGAGCCCTTTGTCACCCTTGTGCCAGTCGGCAGGACATACCTCGCCATACTCTTCGGTGAACTGCAGCGCGTCGATCACACGGAGGATCTCATCCACGCTTCTGCCCAACGGCATGTCGTTCACCACCTGGTGACGTACGATGCCTTTCTTGTCGATCAGGAAGAGGCCGCGATATGCCTCGGGGGATCCCTTGAACTCAGGTTTGCCCTCCTCGTCGGTGACAAAGTCACCCGCCAGCACATCGTAAGCCATCGAGATGGTCAACGAGTGGTCTGCTACGATGGGGTAGGTGACCCCCTGGATACCACCATTGTTCTTCGGTGTGTTGAGCCACTTCCAGTGTGATACTGCTGAGTCTGTCGATGCGGCCACTACTTCAGTGTTGCGATCTTCAAACTCTTTCAACTTTTGCTGGAAAGCGATCAGCTCGGTGGGGCAGACAAAGGTGAAGTCGGCCGGATAGAAGAAGAAGACCACATACTTGTTGTTGATATAATCTTCAAGGGAGAAGTTATCCACTATTTCAGAGCCATTGATCACGGCCTGAGCCCGGAATGCCGGGGCTTTTTTTCCTACTAATACTGACATATTTTTATCTTTTAAACGTTTTTATTACTGAAGGCAAAGATATACCTTTTCCAGGTCAGAATGAAGTGATAGGCAGATATATGGATGATTGAAAGTGTTTATAAGTGTATCATGAATAGGTAGATGCGGCAATTGTGCACAACTATCTAAAATTAACACACTCTTCGGTCTATGTTCGCAAAATAATGAGTACTTTTGCATGCAATAAAAAACTAAAGGGTTACACTTATGTCATTTATTGCAGACAAAATCGTTTTCGAAGGTCTCACGTTCGATGATCTTCTCCTGGTTCCAGCCTACTCCGAGGTATTGCCCCGCAACGTGGATCTCACCACCCAATTTTCCCGAAACATCAAGCTCAACATCCCCATTGTTTCAGCCGCTATGGATACTGTCACCGAGATCACGATGGCCATCGCCATTGCGCGTGAGGGTGGGATCGGCGTGATTCATAAGAACATGAGCATCGAAGAACAGACACGGCAGGTACGTGCCGTGAAGCGTGCCGAGAACGGTATGATCCTTAACCCTATCAGCATCACACCAGATAAGTCGGTGTCGGAGGCTCTCGCCATGATGGCGGAGTACAAGATCGGTGGGATCCCGGTGGTGACCGACGGTAACCGGCTGGTGGGCATCGTAACCAACCGTGACCTCCGCTTTGAGAAATCGATGAACAAGCGTATCGAGGAGGTGATGACTAAGGATAACCTGGTCACCACCCGGCAGTCAGCCAACCTGGAGGATGCAGCTGAGATCCTGCAGCAGTACAAGATTGAGAAGCTCCCGGTGGTGGACGGCGAGAACCGCCTGGTAGGGCTAATCACCTACAAGGATATCACCAAGGCAAAGGACAAGCCGTTCGCCTGCAAGGATGAACAGGGGCGACTGCGCGTAGCTGCCGGAATCGGTGTCACTGTCGACTCGCTGGAGCGGGCCACGGCACTGGTCGAAGCAGGCGTAGATGCGATCGTAATTGATACGGCCCACGCCCATTCGAAAGGAGTGGGTGAAATGCTGAAGCTGATCAAGAAAACATTCCCGCAGATCGACGTGGTGGTGGGGAACATTGCCACGGCTGAGGCGGCCCGCTTCCTGGTTGATGCGGGCGCAGATGCCGTGAAGGTGGGCATCGGGCCCGGTTCGATTTGTACCACCCGTGTCATTGCAGGGGTAGGGGTACCGCAGATCACCGCTATCTACGAGGTGGCAAAAACACTGGAAGGCAGCGGTGTACCGCTGATCGCCGATGGCGGCCTCCGCTACTCGGGCGACATCGTCAAGGCGTTGGCTGCCGGCGGATCGTCGGTGATGATGGGGTCGCTACTGGCAGGCACCGAGGAGTCGCCGGGTGAGACCATCATCTTCAATGGCCGCAAGTTCAAATCATACCGCGGTATGGGATCGCTCTCGGCGATGCAACAAGGTTCGAAAGATCGTTATTTCCAGGATGTGGAGGATGATATAAAGAAGCTGGTGCCGGAGGGCATCGAAGCCCGCGTACCGTTTAAGGGCTCTCTTCAGGAGGTGGTCTACCAGATGGTAGGCGGACTGCGTGCCGGGATGGGTTACTGTGGTGCAGAGAACATTGGGCAGCTGCACGATGCCAAGTTCACCCGCATCACTTCTGCAGGATATACGGAGAGCCATCCGCATGGTGTGATGATCACCCGTGAGGCGCCCAACTACAGCAAGGACACCGAATAAAAACCAGGGCATCAGCTGAAAAAGGGACTATTCTTTAGTCCCTTTCTGCATGGGAACAAAGATAAAGTCTCCATGCGTGGTTTGGCGGTATCTTTTCTCACCCGTGCGTTTGACCACGGTCATCTTCTGCCCCTGGCGTCCGCCCAGGGGGATTACCATCCATCCGCCGATGCGGAGCTGCGCCTTCAGCTTCTCCGGAATTTCTTCCGGTGCAGCCGTAACCAGTATCTTGTCGAAGGGAGCATGATCGGGTAAACCCTCATAGCCGTCACCGAAAAAGAGCTGCGGGGTGTAACCCAGCCTGTGGAGCCTCTCTTTTGCCAGGAGATACAACTCCTGATACCGTTCAATACTGTAAACTTCGGCTCCCATCTCGCAGAGCACTGCAGCCTGATAACCGCTGCCGGTGCCGATCTCCAGCACCTTCTCCCCCGGCTTCAACTGAAGCAGCTCCGTTTGAAAGGCAACTGTGTAAGGCTGGGAGATGGTCTGCCCTGCTTCAATGGGCAGGGGACGGTCGAGATAGGCGAATTCGGCCAGGCTTTCTTCCACGAATTGATCCCTGGGAATTTTGGCAATAGCCGCCAAAACCCGTTCATCCCTGATCCCTTTTCTTTTCAGATCTTTGGCGAGTTTCTCCGCTTTCTCGTTTTTGTTTTGAGAGCTATCAGCCATGGGGGTATCCTTTTTTTCTTTTTGTTTGTTCACTGTCTGTGATGTGCAGGTTACAGTCAGGGCACAGTACAGCGCCACAAAGAACAGTAACAGGATTTCTCTTCTACGTGTTCTCATTATTCCCGAATCATTGATTGATCGGACAAACATAAAAAAAAATGATGAGATTTCATTTATAATCGACTAAAAATCAATTCCTCGATGAACTTGATTCGCGTAGAAAATGGAATAAAAAGTTGGCGCAAACCGAAATATTTCAGTACATTCGTTGCGTCATTCGTTTGCTGCTTATCTGTTTGAGTAAGCCGGAGTTCCTGTTGAACAAAAGAATGCTTAAAATCATGATTAAGATGGTAAAAAATCCGAAAACACCCATTTGACAAAAAGAGCGAAACAATTGGAATAAAAATTGAAAATTATGCCCAAGTTCAAACATCAGATAGAAAGCATGGGAAAAGCAGCAGGCATCATTTTATTATGGATCTTTTCAACGTTACTTGGTATGGCCCAGCACATTGATATACATCAGATGATTGAGAGGGTACAGGAAAAGTATGCGCCGGATAAACGTACGGAGCTTTTTCATGTTGTGGCAATGCAACGAAAAGATACCCTCGTACTGAAAGGTGAGACCACCAGCAGGGCGGCGTATGATGAGCTTCTTGCGCAGGTGCGAAAATCATCGGCACACGTGAAAGACAGCATCCGCATGTTGCCCGACGAGGCTCTAGGTGATGAGATATGGGGCGTAATCTATCACTCTGTGGGAACCCTCTATGCCGAACCCCGTTACGCTGCCGAGTTGGTTTCGCAGTCACTGCTCGGAACACCGGTAAGGATTCTGGAGCAGAAGGGTGGCTGGCGCAGGATGCAGACACCCGACCGGTATATCGGCTGGATGCACGGTTCGGTGCAACCGATGACAAATTCCGAATGGCAGCAGTACCTGAAACAATCGAAAGTGATTGTCACGTCACTGAATACCCGCTCCTTTGCAGATACCACTCAGGAGTCATTGCCCGTATCCGACCTGGTGGCAGGCGATATGCTTGAGTTGGTTTTAGCTGATGGCGATTATTACCGGGTGCGTTATCCCGATGGCCGGGAGGCATACCTGAAAAAAACGGATGCCATGGAGGTGGACAACTGGCTGAAAAAAAGCAAGCTGACCGGGGAAAGCATCGTGCAGACCGCGAAACAATTGTTGGGTGTACCTTACCTCTGGGGCGGAACCTCCACCAAAGGGATGGACTGCAGCGGTTTCACAAAGCAGGTTTACTTTATGCACGGCATTATCCTTGCCCGCGATGCATCGCAACAGGTGCGCTATGGCAGGCTGATCGATGAGTCCGGCGACTTCAGCGAAGCACTGCCGGGTGACCTGGTGTTCTTCGGTACGAAAGCGACGCCGGAGAATCCGAAGGAACGGGTAGTACATGTGGGAATTTATATCGGTGAAAGGCGTTTCATTCATGCCTCTGATTTTATCCATATCAACAGCTTCGACCCTGCCGATCCGTTGTACGACGACTTCAATACGAACCGTTACCTCCGTACCAAACGAATGATCGGTGAGGTGAACAGCGAAGGGATTGAGGAGCTGTGCAACAATGCGTTTTATCGGTAATCTGTTTCAATAGCTTTAAGCTTTAAGCTGTAAGTTATAAGCTGTAAGCGGTAAGCTATAAGCTATAAGCGGTAAGCGGTCAGTAATCAGTTTTCAAAAATCGACAATCAACATTACAACACAATGAAACAGAACCGGAGGCAATTTATTAAAAACTCAGCCATGGCTGCCGCCACACTGGCGCTGCCCTCTCTTTCGATAAATGCCACATCCAAACAACCTATGAACCGCACTGCAAAGATGAAACTCTCCTGGACACCCTACGACCTGGAGCTGAAGCATACCTTCACCATCTCCGGCTTCTCCCGCAACACCACCCCGGTGGTACTCACCCGAATTGAGTATGACGGACTGGCGGGCTACGGAGAGGCATCGCTGCCCCCCTATCTGGGTGAATCACAGGCTTCGGTGATTGAATTTCTGAAAAAGATTGATCTTTCCGGCTTCACCGATCCGACCCATCTGGAAGAGATTATGACGTATGTGGATGGCATCGCTATTCACAATACTGCCGCCAAGGCAGCGGTGGATATCGCCCTGCACGACCTGGCAGGGAAGATGATCGGTGCACCGTGGTATAGGATGTATGGGCTGGATAAACAGGATGTGCCCGACACGACCTTTACCATCGGCATCGATAGCGATGAGGTGGTGCGTGAGAAAACCCGCGAGGCCTTGGGACGTTTCAATATATTGAAAGTGAAGGTAGGAGGCCCTGATGATAAACGGATGATTGAAGCCATCCGCTCAGTGACCGACCTGCCCTTGTCAGTGGATGCCAACCAGGGATGGAAAGATCGGCGGCAGGCACTCGATATGATCTTCTGGCTGAAAGAAAAGGGGGTAGTGATGGTGGAGCAACCTATGCCGAAAATGGAACTCGACCATATTGCCTGGCTGACCGGGGAGAGTCCCCTGCCCATTTTTGCCGATGAGTCGGTGCAGCGGCTCACCGATGTAGAGCGGCTGAAAGGTGTTTTCTCGGGAATCAATGTCAAGCTGATGAAGTGTACCGGCATGCTTGAAGCCTGGAAGATGCGCAACCTGGCTCGGGCGCTGGGAATGAAGGTGATGATGGGATGCATGACGGAGACCTCCTGCGCCATATCGGCAGCATCGCAGCTCTGCGCCGGGATGGATTTTGCCGACCTCGACGGGGCACTGCTCATAGGGAACGACTGCTTCGACGGAGCAAAGCTTGAAAACGGGAAAATCATCGCCACCGACTTGCCCGGAATTGGCGTGATCCCCAATAGGGAGTTGCATTTTGCGCGGGATTAAGCTTTTCTCTGTGCCTTCCTTATTTTACCAATTCTTCAAAGAGGTGGTCGAAGGTAGCATCCAGGTCGTCCGTTTTCCCCGGATGGGCGGGGGAGGTCTGCAGGATGGAACTGCGGGTGGCGGTCAGCCACCGGAACCGTTCGGGAATATCCAGTTGCGCAATGGGTCCACATTTCGGATTGCCCAAGGCAATCTGTTTGTGTGTTTCAAGATTTTCAATCACATCCTCATACGCCGCTTCCGAATGCATCAGCTTGAATTTTTCGGGGCAGAGATGGTATTCAAACCGTATATAACGTTCACGCTTACAGAAGAGAATAAGCCCCACATTGAAAAACTCTTCCCGCTCAACCCTCGGGACCAGTCGAATCACGGCATAATGGTACAATTTATCCTCTTGCATTTTTTGCGGTATTTAGAAAGTTTTGGGAGTGCCGCAATCGCGTTTTCAAAAAGTCGAGATAGACCCTTCGGATTTCACGGGGAGTCGCCTGCGTATGGTTCCACATGAGCCACTCATCGGGAATAAGGGCGACAATCTCCTCCAGCAGATCATCCGTAAGAATACTTTGCGCGAAATCGTTCGCCTCATCGAGCATCAAGGCCTGGGGTAGCAATACATGATCTTTTATGTGAGGAAAAGGGTTGAGGGCATGCTTCTCGAAATCGTTCCACGAGTGATGAAAATAAAACGACGCACCGTTGTCGATGACCCACAGCTCGCGGTGCCACCACAACAGGTTCGTATTGTTAAACGTACGGTCGATGTTGGTCGTAAAAGCATCAAGCCAGACAATCTTGGAAGCCAGCATAGGATCAACCTGCACGGAAGGGTCGTAGGCTATCGCTCCCGACAGGTAATGCAGTCCCAGGTTCAGTCCTTCGCTTCCCTTCAGCAAATCCTGGATCTCCTCATCCCCTTCGCTGCGGCCGAAATCCTCATCGAGGGTGGCGAAAACCAGCTCGGGCATGTTCAGCCCCAGCCGGGAGGCGATCAGCCCGCCCAGCAGCTCCGACACCAGCATCTTGGTGCCGTGTCCCGCACCGCGGAATTTCAGGACATATTTGAACCCGTCGTCCGCTTCAGCCAGGGCCGGCAGTGAACCACCCTCGCGTAGGGGTACGATGTAGCGCATCACCTTTACGGTGCGCAGCGAAAGTTCTTTTTCCATTGGTGGCAAAGATACAATTTTTCGGCAGAAACCGGATATATCTTCTTTTTCAACGTCATTGTGAGAACAGATAATGCTGCCGTACAATCACTGAATCTCACCCGATCCCACCAAAATGCATCCGCTGGCATACATCTCCTGGAGCGCTTTTTTGTCGTCACCCGGTTGTGCGTTTACCGCAGCTATGGCATCGGTGATCACGTAGGTGTGGAATCCCTCCTTTACTGCATCCAGGGCTGTTTTTTTTACACAGTAGTCGGTGGTCAGTCCGCAGACGTATACCGCAGAAATTTCACGGTTACGGAGATAATCGGCGAGCGCCACATTGGTCGCCTCAAAGGCCGAATAGCCATCATCCTTGTTATCGGTTCCCTTATGGAGCTTCAAGTCGATTTTTTCGCTGTTCAGTTCCGGATGAAAATCGGCGCCATGCGTACCGGCCACACAATGTACTGGCCACTTCTCAAAATGCACCGAGTCGGCCGGATGCCAGTCCTGCGACGAGATCACCAGATCGAACAGGCCCATCATCCGGTTGATCACCGGAACTACCTTGTCACCCTCCTTCACTCCCAGTGCGCCACCGGGACAGAAATCGTTCTGTACATCGACTATCAATAATGCTTTCTTCATCATATTTTTCACCTTATTTGTCTCTATAACAACAGAGTCGGGAAGGTGTTCACGTACATTCCCGTCGTGACATAAGCGTCCCGATTTACGGTATAAATACAACCAAAGCAACCGGCTGGGAAGCTAAAAGCATAAAATCACTAATTGTAGGGATTGACGGACAACAAATAATCGCTTTCCTTTGCATGCAGTTAAGAAACCCATAAAATGAATGTGATGAAACAATTGCCGATTTTGTTTATTACCCTCTTTTGTAATATATTTATCGCTTTACCGGGAGAGAAAATGCCTGAGAAAGAGAAGGATCCAAAAGATACCGTCAAAGTTTATTATTTGGATGAAGTGGTGGTCACTTCATCCGTGAAGGAAACCAACGAGCTGAAGAATATGCCGGCCGCCGTGTCTGTGGTGTCTCCCAGGCAGATACATGATATGCAGATTGAATCGTTGCCGGGCTTAAGCGCCTATATTCCCAACTTCTTTATTCCGGTATATGGTTCCAAAGTCTCTACCCCGATTTACATCCGCGGTATCGGTACACGGCTGGGAGCGCAGACGGTGAGTTTGTACGTGGACAATGTGCCCAGCTTTAATCCTTCGGCATTCGATTTTGAGTTCCAGGATATTCAGCGCATTGAGGTGCTGCGCGGTGCCCAGGGAACACTCTACGGCCGCAATGCCATTGGGGGCATCGTGAATCTCTACACCCTCTCACCCCTCAGTTTTCAGGGTACGAACCTGATGGTGAGTGGCGGCAACTATGGCCAGTTCAACGCGAAAGGGTCGGTTTACGGCAAGCTTTCCGATCACTTCGGGATCTCTGTGGGCGCTTATTATAAGCGTGATGATGGGTACTTTATGAACAGCTACACCGGCAAGAAAGTCGATGACTCTGAAAATGCAGGCGGCAGGGTGAAGCTGGAGTGGGAGGTAACCCCCTCTTTTAAAGCCTTGCTTTTCGGAAATTACGATTATGTTTCCGGAGGCGCTTTTCCCTATATGCACAAGGACTCCACCGCATCGAACTTCAATGAACCCTCTTCCTACGATCGTCATTTATTCACCAACGGCCTGTCGCTCGATTATACCGGAAACGGTTATAGTATTCACTCCACAACCGGCTTTCAGTACTTGAAGGATGATATGAAGATGGATCAGGATTACTCCCCCAAGTCGGTGTTTTCTCTCAACCAGAAACAGTCGCAGTATTCTGTAAGCCAGGAGGTGACCGTGAAATCTGACAATGATGGAAACTACCGTTGGGTGGTGGGCGCCTTTGGCTTTTATGACCATCGTAAGATTGATTCGCCGGTAGCACTCAAGGAAGATATGGTAGCGGTGATGCAGCGTCCTTTAGACATGCTTATGAAGGGTCTTGGAGCGCCTCTTCGTCTGGTGTATGCCGGCGACCGGATAGACCTGCCTGGTGTTTATACCAAACCCGCACGTGGAGCAGCGTTGTTCCACCAGTCTACGCTAAACAACCTTTTTGGTGTGGACGGCTTATCGGCTACAGCCGGCATTCGGTTTGATTACGAACATACCGGTCTCGATTACATTACCGAAAGCAAAGGGGGGAATATTAATATGGAGTTTCAGATCCCGGGTATGTCTATGCCGCCAATATTTGTAAAAGGAGATACACTGCTGAAAGGAAATTTCAGCAATGATTTTTGGAAAATATTGCCTAAGTTTGCTTTGCAATATCAGATGTCTCCTACTTCCCAAATCTATCTTTCAGCTTCAAAAGGATATAAGACGGGAGGTTATAATGAACAGGTTTTCTCGGATGTGCTGCAAGATGCCCTTACGGAATCATTGATGAGGAATGTGTTTAAGATGATACCTCCAAACATCAAGGTTCCCGAAATGCCCTCTATGGGAGGTGGGTCATCCATTGAGGACAGGCTCTCTTACGATCCGGAGACCAGCTGGACCTATGAACTGGGTGGCCGGTATGAGATGCTCAACAGGAAGCTTTCGTTCACGTATGCCCTTTTCTATTCCCATGTGAATGACATTCAGATCACTATACTGGAAGATCAGGGAACTTCCGGACGTACGGTGAAGAATGCCGGAAAATCTGAAAGCAAAGGCTTTGAATTCAGCCTGAAATATGTTCCTTTGCAAAACCTGTCGTTATATGCTGATTACGGATTTGCGGATGCACGTTTTGTAGATTATGAAGCAGCTGAAGATGTGGATTACTCCGGAAATTATATCCCTTTTGCTCCGCGACATACCCTGAGCGTGGGAGCCAGCTATGTGCATACTTTTGCCCGCGGGTCGCTGATCGACCGCCTGGTGGGTAACATCCAGTATGCCGGGGTGGGGAAAATCTACTGGACGGAATCGAACGAAGATTACGATGGGGAAGAGCTTTATCAGCCTTTCTACGGCGTGGTTAATGCCAGTGTTTCGGCAGAGAGAGGTGCCTTTGCCCTCGAGTTTTGGGGAAAGAACCTGTTTGATGCCGATTATCATTCGTTTTATTTCGAAGCATCCGATATGACTACGGGAGCGGTGAATCCTTTTGTGCAGCACGGTTATCCTACCCGCCTGGGAGCAACACTGCGATACACCATCAACAGATAATTTATCAGTGATCCAATGCTGTGGCCAGACAGTAGTGCCTTATGCAACAGGTAAAGTTGCAGGGGCGAGTCCTGTATTTTTTTGCGGTTTCAATGTGGCCAGACGGTAGTGCCTTATGGAACAGGAAAAGGCTAAAGTTCAATCCCGCCGGTCAGGATTCCGGCAATGATCCCTATTGATCCCGTCAGCAGAATAATGATGACAGCCCATTCCCAGCGTTTGGGCTGTTGTTTTTGTTCCCTTTTCGCCCGGATAAACAGCAATGAGCCGATCCCGTAAAAGAGTACGGAAAGGAAGAGATACTTTATGCCCACTGCATAAATCACGTAGAGAGAATAAAGGGTGGCGAGCAACGCAATGACCAGGTGGAAGGTTGTCTCCTTTTTTCTCAGGAACAAGGCAACCTTCACAGCATAGAGCGAGGTGAGCAGGTAGGGAATCAGCACCAGGGTGGTCGCAATGGTAATGGCGGCGAGATAGGTCTCGTTGAGTCGGGGTGACAGGATGGAAAGAAGGAAGAGCTGGGTGAAGCACTGGGTGAGCAGCAGTGCATTGACCGGTGTCCCTTTGCGGTTCACCTTCCGGAAGGTGCGGGGCAGCATGCCGTCCTTTGCCGCGGCATAGAGCGTCTCCACCGACAACAGTATCCAGGAGAGGCTGGCTCCCAGCACGGAGACCATGATCCCCAGTTTGACAATCGTGCCACCGGCAGCGCCTACGGTCGTCCGTTCGAGTACCATCGCCAGCGGTGTCTCTGCGGCGGCTAACTCCTGAGCCGGTACCGTGGACATGGCAATGAAGGTGATCAGCATATATACCGCAAGGACTATCAGCAGGGAGAGGATGATGGTCAGTCGTACAGTCTGTTGGCTCTTTGCCCTGGCCGACAGGACGGAGGCCGCTTCCATGCCGACAAAACACCAGAGGATCACCGCCATCGCCTCTCTCACCTGCAGCAAGGGTGTGGTGGGCTCCCCCGTTGATGCCAGCCTGCTTTGCCAGTCTGCGGTTAGGAAAAGATCGCTTCGTATCAGGGAGACACCCAGGAAGATGATCAGCAGGATGGGGATCAGTTTTGCGGTTGTCACAATGAAATTCAGGATGGCTCCCTCCCTGATGCCGGCCATCAGGACGGCATAGAAGACCCACAGCAGTGCCGATCCGGTCAGAAAAGCGGTGAGCGGTGAGAGCGCCTGCTCTCCGAGCAGATCGTTCAACGTTTTGAAGAAGAGTGCCAGGTAGCTCACATTTCCCAGCCAGCCCACCGACCAGTAACCCCAGGCGGAATTGAAGCCCATGTAATCGCCGAACCCCTCGCGTGCGTAAGCGTATACACCGCTTTTTAATTTAGGTTTGCGTGCCGAAAGATAGACAAACACCAGCGCGAGCATCAGCGCCCCGAGTCCGCCGACTACCCAGGCGATCATCGTGCCCTGCGGATTGGCCACGCGGATCAGATCCTTCGGAGAATTAAAGATGCCGGAGCCTATCATGGATCCCAGGGCCACGAATACCAACAGCCATAATCCCAGTTTCTCCTCTTCTTTTTGCATTTTCCTGCGATATTCAATTCATGAGTACTCCGGAAAGCTCCAGCATGCTGTACAACAATTACAGCGAGAAATATTCAATTCATAAGTGCACTCCGGAAACCCTACCTATCGAAAATGTTCATTTATCATTCATTGAAACGCCCGGCCCTGACCGCTGTTGTAACCTGAAAGGAAGCGGAACAACGTTGCCGTGAAGTAAGATGGTTCAGCTTTGACCGTTCAAAACATCTGCATTATCCAAAAATCCAGATCAGCAGTACGACGATAACCAGCGACGGGAGCATATTCATGATGCGGAGCTTTTTGATTTCCAGTATATTGATTCCCAGCCCTATAAGCAATATTCCGCCTGTGCTGGTGAGGCCGAGAATGATCTCATCGGTAAAGAAGCTACCGGCATATCCGGCGAGCAGGGTGAGAGCGGCCTGAAAGATAAACAGGGGCAGTGCGGAGAACGCGACTCCCACACCAAAGGCAGAGGCGAGCAGAATGGCAGAGAAAAAATCCATCAGCGATTTCGTATAAAGCAGGTCGGGTGAACCGCCTGTTCCTTCCTGAATGGTACCGAGGATGGTCATGGAGCCCACGCAAAACAGCAGAAAGGCAGCAACCAGCCCTTCCGAAAATTTTTCGCTGCCAATGTGAAAACGTTTCTTCAGGTTGTTACTTATCTGCTCAGCACCTTTCTCCAGATCCCACCACTCCCCCAACAGGGAACCAATGGCGAGGCTGCTCACCACGATGAGGATATGGTCCATCTCTACAGCCATGGAGGCACCAATGGCCAGGGTGAAGAGGCCGATAGCCTGGAAATAGATGGTGGTGATTCGTTCCGGCATCCGTTTTTTCAGTAGCAGGCCAATCACTCCTCCACCGATCACGGCTGCCGTATTCACTAGGGTTCCAATCATTATCACTCGATTAGCAATGGGCAAAAGTACATAAAACTTTATAAATATGTATATAACCGGAGAAATTTGAGGTTTTCCTCACTTCATTCAATGACAACCAGAAGATAATATTGTTTTATAATTGATAATCAGTATTATGTATTAGGTTGTAGATTACACTTTTTCAAATGCTGGACTACAAAGCAATGAAAAAAGGGGAGGTGACCGTACCCCTATCTCGTTTCCCTTCTCAGTTAAACCAAAAGAGAGGCCCTTGAAAAAGGCCTCTCTGCTTGATGAACAACCCCGGGGCAAGCCCCGAGGTATGGAATGTACTTTATGATTTGTTTCCAACCGAAGGATCGGGGGATTCAACCATTTAAAGATTAAATCGAAAAAGGATATCAATCCAGCTGCGGACCGGAAGGAATCAATGCCGTCGCTGCTTCGTTGTCGCAATATTGTTTGAAGTTTTCGATGTACATACCGGCCAGTTTCTTTGCTTTGGCTTCCCATTCGCTCTTGTCGGCATAGGTGTTGCGCGGATCGAGGATATCGGAAACCCCTTCCAGCTTCACAGGTGCGGTCAGGTTCATAATGGGCACATGGAATGTTTCAGCCTTTTCGATCGATCCATCGATGATGGCATCGATAATGGCGCGCGTATCTTTCAGTGAGATGCGTTTGCCGGTGCCGTTCCAGCCGGTATTCACCAGGTATGCTTTGGCATTATGCTGATTCATTTTCTCTGCCAGCCGTTGAGCATAGATGGTGGGATGCACGGTGAGGAAAGCTTCACCGAAAGCAGGAGAAAAAGAAGGCACCGGCTCTGTGATGCCACGTTCCGTTCCTGCCAGCTTGGAAGTGAATCCACAGAGGAAGTGGTACTGAGCCTGTTTTTCGTCCAAAATAGAAACCGGGGGCAATACACCGAAGGCATCTGCAGAGAGATAGATGATTTTTTTGGCATGTCCCGCACGTGACGGAAGCACAATCTTGTTGATGAAATAGATTGGGTAGGATACACGGGTGTTTTCGGTGGTGGAGCCATCGCTGTAGTCGATATTGCCTTCATCATCCACCGTTACGTTTTCCAGCAAGGAATCGCGACGGATAGCCCTCCAGATGTCCGGCTCGTTTTCTTCGCTCAGGTTGATCACCTTTGCATAGCAACCGCCTTCGTAATTGAACACACCGTTGTCGTCCCAGCCGTGTTCATCGTCACCGATCAGGTAACGTTTCGGGTCGGCAGAGAGGGTGGTCTTGCCGGTACCCGACAAGCCGAAGAAAATAGCCACATCGCCGTCTTTACCCACATTGGCAGAGCAGTGCATGGAAGCAATACCGCGCAACGGCAGATAGTAGTTCATCAACGAGAAGATTCCTTTCTTCATTTCACCGCCGTACCAGGTACCGCCGATCACCTGTATTTTTTCGGTCAGGTCGAACAGGGTGAAGTTTTCAGAGTTCAGCCCGTGCTCCTGCCATTTGTCGTTGGTCGTCTTGGAGCCGTTCAGGGTAACAAAATCGGGTTCGCCGTAGTTGGCCAGTTCATAGTGCGAAGGGCGAATGAACATGTTGGTCACGAAGTGTGCCTGCCATGCCACTTCCATGATGAAGCGCACTTTCATGCGGGTATCTTCGTTGGTGCCACAGAAAGTGTCCACCACGTATAGTTTTTTTGCCTTGGAGAGTTGCTCGGTTACACGGCCTTTGCAGTAGTCGAATGCTTCTTTGCTGCAGGGACGATTGATGGTGCCGTCCCACCAAAGGGTATCTTTGGTCACGTCGTCCTTCACAAAGTATTTGTCTTTGGGAGAACGTCCGGTGAATTTACCGGTGTAAACGGCTGTTGCACCTGTTTTGGTTAACTTGGCCCTTTCGAATCCTTCGTTTGCTGGGTTCATCTCATCCTGGAAAAGGGTCTCGTACGAAGGGTTGTGCACGATCTCAAAATCGCCCACAATGCCATACTTGCTTAAATCTAAATTTGCCATCTTCTTAAATTTTGGGTTGTTATGTATGTTTGAATTAAACTCAGTTTTGATGAACCTAAAATCAACACTACAAAAATAATGATTTTCCTTGGAACCGGAAAGTAATTAAAGAAATTTTTCTTTAATTATTGTTTTTTCCGCAGAAAAATCCCGGTTATAACAAAAAAAAGGGAGAATTGTTTAAGCTTGAGACGAAAATGATTACCTTTGTTTTCCGGAAAATGATCGATCACTGTAGAATATCAAGCATGAAAGTAACCAATTTTTCGGAAAACAACTCCATACTCAACACCTTTATCCGTGAAATTCGTGATGTCACCATTCAGAAAGACCGATTTCGTTTTCGTCGTAACATTGAACGACTGGGTGAGATCATGGCTTACGAGATCAGCAAAGAGTTGCGATATAAAACCATCCAGGTTACCACACCGCTCGATGTGGCAGAGGTGAGCGTGCTCGACGAGGAGATCGTGATTGCCACTATCCTGCGTGCCGGGCTGCCTTATCACCAAGGGGTTCTCAACTATTTTGACGGAGCGGAAAATGCTTTCGTGTCGGCATACCGAAAATATAAGGAGACCGGACACAAGACTTTCGATATCCATATTGAATACATAGCATCCCCTTCGATCGAAGGGAAGACGCTCATCCTGACCGACCCGATGTTGGCCACCGGCGGCAGCATGGAGCTCACCTACCGTGCACTGCTCACAAAGGGGACCCCCGCCCATATCCATATCGCAACTGTTATTGCCAGCCAGCAGGCCATCGACTACTGTATCAAAAATTTCCCTGAAGAGAAAACCACCATCTGGGCTGCAGCCATCGATCCTGAGTTGAACGACGCTTCCTACATCGTGCCGGGTATCGGCGATGCGGGTGATCTGGCTTACGGTCAAAAGGACTAATCGTAAAATTTCTTTTCGAACGCACTGAATGCTTCCTTTTTCAGGATCAATCTTCGCCAGACCGCTACAATGAAACCAGAGCCGTAACCGGTGAGCTGTATCCAGGCTGCAGCAATACTCTGAAGGGCCACCTTTGCCGAATGGTTGATGCGCAGTGAATCAAGGAAGAGCAGCAGGCTGTAGAGCAGGGGCAGCAGCAACAGTGCTGGATGGATAAAAATTGTGGCGGGCAGGATCAGAACCATCCCCACTACGAAGAGTGCAGGCAGCAGATGTACCATCCTGAGTGACCCGGGATGAAGCAGGTGGAGGTTGATTCGGGCGATGCCGGAGTTATAGACCTGCTTAAAGAACTGGCGAAAAGAAGATCGACGTTTGTGGTAGACATAGGCCCCCGGTATCAGGGTTGTCCTGAACCCCGCTTTCATGAGCCTCAGGCTGAAATCGATATCCTCCCCGAAGCGCATGGCGCGGTATCCCCCCAGTTTGTTGAATGCTTTTCTCGATACCCCCAGGTTGAAGCTTCGCGGGTGGAATTTCTCCATCGACCGTCTCCCGCCACGAATACCTCCTGTGGTCAAAAAGGAGGTCATGCCGTAGTTGATCGCTTTCTGAACAGTGGTGAAGGTGGGGAGTGCCGCGTCGGGCCCCCCGTAGGCGTCGACAGGCTCTTTCTCAAGAAATGCCGACACCTCCTCAACATAGTGACGTGGAATGATGCAATCAGAGTCGAAGAATATGAGGTAGTTGCCAGATGCCCTTGCTGCACCGGCATTACGAGTGGGTCCGGGACCGCTGTTATCCTTCTCGAAATAGGTGATTGCCAACCTATCGCGATACCGTTCCACTATGTGATCCCCTTTTTGGGTTGAGCCATCCTCAACCACTATCACCTCAAACTCTTTGTTGCTCTGTTCACAGAGGCTCGCAAGCAATTCGTCCAGCTCCTCAGGGCGGTTGTAAAGGGGTATCACAATGGAGAAATACATAGGCTTATGGGCATTTTCAGATGCAAATCTAATGATTTTCATTCATATCTGATTGGTTGTCGTAAAGATTCGCCTGAGAGATAAAAAAATAGAACAAAACGAATGTGAAAATGATTGAATAATTAAAAAAAGCTATTACCTTTGTCAGATCGGAAGATTGGGCTGTTGCTAGTTGCAAAAGCATATTGAATTAAGACAGTTCTGATTAAGTGTGGTTATCTATGACGAAATATGCAGGCATACTTTTTTTTATGGTCACCTTGTGGATGACGCTTTCTTGCGGCAGACGCGAAGGAACGCTTATACAAGGCAGAATTGAGCATATCGATTCTTCCTACATCATTGCCACCTATCTCTCTTCCGATTCATTGGTGATCGATACCATCCAGGTTGATGATAAAGGACGGTTCAGCTATGCAACCAATCCAGACACCCTTACCGCCTATTCACTCTATCTTAATCACTTTGAGAGTGCTGTAGTGGTTTTTGCCGGCAGAGATGAGCGGATCATGGTGAAAGGAGATGCTTCCTTACCCGATTTGATTGCAGTGAAGGGAAACCAGGTGAATGACGGTCTGACGCTTTTCAAATCCGAAAATGAGGATCTATTGAAACAACGTGCCCACTTGCTGGGTAACCTTTCGCTCAGTAGTGAGCTCGATTCCGGCACCCACTATTCCCGTTCACTGCAGGAGGAGCTGTTGAAACTCAATGTCCTCAATCATGAATTATCACTAAGGGCGGAGGAGACAATCAAGGCCAATCCTGCGGAAATGTTTAGTCTCATACTGATTAACAGTTTCTTTGTTCAGAGCGATAACCCTGTCGCGCTGGAACGAGTGCTGGGTTATATGCAGGGAGATGTGATGAAAACGCCGCTTGCTGCGAGGTTACAATCTTATCTCGAAAAAGTAAAACGTTCTGCCGAAGGGGCGTCGATGCCTTATTTTACACTGACCGACAAAGATGACAAAGAGATTTATTCCCACGATTTTCGGGGGAAATATCTGCTTCTGTCGTTTATCTCCACTGCGGGGATTGAATCGCGCGAGACGGTGGCGCTGCTGAAGAGTGAGTATGCCAAAGTGAACAAAGACAGTGTGGCATTTATCACTGTCTATATCGATTCTGATATTTATCCCATCAACGATCCAGGGAACGACTCCATTCCCTGGATCGTCGTTCCCGAGAAGAAGAGCTGGGGATCGGAAATCGTGGAAACATTCAATGTGCAATTCATTCCCTTTAACATGCTGATTGCACCTGACGGTATCATCAAAGTCCGGAATGTACCCGCCCAGGAAGTGGTGGATGTAATCGGAGACAGTTCCGGGAATTAAGTGTCACATAACTGTATGCTGCATGCTGGTCAAACTGTTTGGAGCGGCTGTACAAGGTATCAATGCCACGCTCATTACCATTGAAGTAAATTGCTCAAGAGGAATTCGTTTTTTTCTTGTCGGCCTGCCGGATACATCCGTAAAAGAGAGCCATGAAAGGATTGTCTCTGCCCTGGAGGTCAATGGCCTGAAATTTCCCCGTCATCAGATTGTGATCAATATGTCGCCTGCCGATATCCGCAAAGAGGGGTCGGCATACGATTTACCCCTGGCTGTCGGCATTCTGGCCGCTTCCGGCACCATCAGTCCCGACAAACTCAGCGATTATGTGATGATGGGTGAGTTATCGCTCGATGGTAGCATCCTGCCGCTAAGAGGAGCGTTGTCTATTGCCATCATGGCCAAAGAAAACGGTTTCAAAGGATTTATCCTGCCTGCCGCGAATGCAGAAGAGGCTGCTGTAGTAGAAGGGTTAGATGTTTACGGCGTGGATAATATACGCGATGTGGCCGATTTTTTCAATGGGGAGAAAAAGCTGAAGCCGACTGTGGTGGATGTGAGGAACATTTTTTCGGAAGGCCGAACCAGCTTCGAGTCCGATTTCTCCGATGTCAAGGGACAGGAAAATGTGAAGCGGGCCCTCGAGGTAGCAGCTGCCGGCGGGCATAATATTATCATGATAGGACCGCCCGGCTCCGGTAAGTCGATGATGGCAAAGCGAATGCCCTCGATCCTTCCTCCCTTCACCCTGGAGGAGGCGCTGGAGACCACCCGGATACACAGTGTTGCCGGTCAGACCGGGCTGCACCGGTCGCTCATGATGCAGCGTCCCTTCCGTGCGCCGCACCACACCATCTCCGATGTGGCTATGGTGGGGGGCGGTTCCTACCCGCAACCGGGTGAAATCAGCCTGGCACACAATGGTGTGCTCTTCCTGGATGAGCTGCCTGAGTTTAACCGGAATGTGCTTGAGGTGATGCGTCAGCCGCTGGAAGATCGTAAAATTACCATTTCCCGCGCCCGGTTCAGCGTGGACTACCCGGCCAGCTTCATGCTCGTGGCTGCCATGAACCCCTGTCCCTGCGGTTTTCACAATCACCCTGAGAAGGAGTGTGTCTGTCCTCCCGGGGCCGTGCAGCGCTACCTCAACAAAATCTCAGGACCTCTTCTAGACAGGATTGATCTGCAGGTCGAAATTGTACCGGTTCCCTTTGATAAGATATCAGACAGCAGACCGGCAGAGCACAGCGCAGATATCCGTCAGCGGGTGGTGAAGGCAAGGGAGATACAGATGCAACGGTTCAGGGGAATGCATGGCATCTATTGCAATGCGCAGATGTCCGGCAAGATGCTCCATAAGTATGTGTCGCCCGACAGCACAGGATTGAAGTTGTTGAAAACAGCCATGGAGCGGCTCGCTCTCTCTGCCCGTGCCTACGACCGTATCCTTAAGGTGTCTCGCACGATAGCTGATCTGGAGGGGAGTGAGCAGATTAAGCCGGCCCACCTGGCGGAAGCCATCAACTACCGGAACCTGGACCGCGACAGTTGGGCGAGGTAGGATGCAGGGGAAAGCAGAAAGATAAGGAAAAATGAAGGAAAAAGGAAAGCAGGCAAATATGAAAGAGAGAGATGCAGCGTTTGAAAATTTGTTTCGAAAAGTTGCTTTTCAGGACGACGAGCAGGCTTTCAAAGAGCTTTTTCTTGAATTTTACCCTGCCCTGCGTGTGTTTGCCATGCGGTATATCACCCACGAAGAAACAGCGAGAGACGTTGTGCAGGATGTTTTTTTTAAAATCTGGAAAGACCGGAAAAACATAGATATAAACAGCTCTTTCCGCAATTTTCTGATTACTTCCGTTCGTAACGGTTGTACCGACTATCTTCGGAAGCAGGAAATGGAAAACCGGTACAGGGAAAAAAGCATGTTGTCGGATATTCACGCCTCACCGGAAGAACCGGAAGAAGTCTATACCTTAAAAGAATTGGAAACCGCAATTGGCGAAGCATTGGAAAAACTACCTCCCAACGTACGCGAAGCATTTGAGATGAATCGCTTTAAGGGAATGACCTACGTTGCCATAGCCGAAAAAATGGCGGTTTCTCCAAAGACCATTGAATCTTATATCAGCAGGGCATTAAAAGTTTTGCGTATAGAATTACGGGATTACCTGCCCTTTTTACTGCTGTTTTTATAGAATGCGTTCCCTCCGAAAAGTTGTTTTTGCTCTTGTTTTGTCATCGCAATTGACTGTAAATCAATGATAAATTTATGATAAGATTGCCCTTCTCGGGGCTTTCGGAGACTATAGGATTATTTCAAAAATCGATTGGAGGTGAAATCTATACCGCTCCATCCATGTTAAATTTTCGATTTTTCTAAAAAACTTCACTTTCTTTATAGGGTAAACGGCGAGTTGTTCGTCAAGTATGTATAAATGTCAAAAAAGAGATGATTGAAACGGAGAATACCGACTCTTTGCATTCTTTACTGGAGGACTACGAAAAACAAAAAACGATAGACGCTGCAGCTGATTGGGAACGATTGCGGAAACGCATCGCGTTTGATCGGAACAAACACCTGTTCTTCAACTTCCTGAGAAATACGGCCGCTATTCTTCTTCCGCTGTTTCTGGTATGTCAGTATGTGCTGTACCCCATATTGAATGAGAGCAGGTCCATCGAAGAAACCATTATGGTGACTTCTGCGCCGGGCATGGTGACGAAAACCATCCTCCCGGACGGGAGCGAAGTCTGGCTAAACGCGCTAAGTTCGCTTACCTATCCACATCGCTTCACAGAAAAAGACCGCACGGTGCAGCTCTCCGGGGAGGCTTATTTTAAAGTGGTTTCCGACGAAAAACACCGTTTTAATGTGGAAACAGCGGACGGGGTGAAAATAAGCGCTTACGGAACGGAGTTTAACGTGAACGCGTACGCATCTGATACCCGTTACGAAGTAACGCTGGCAAAAGGGAACGTTGAAGTCTGTGCAAAAGAATCACCCAAACAGAAAATACTCAGTGTGGGAGAAAAAGCCGTCATAAGCGCACTAACCGGGAACATTTCCGTATCACCTGCCGACACCTACGTAGAAACGGCCTGGAAAGACGGGAAAATGGTGTTCCGCCGTGAAAAACTGGACAAGATCACTGAAAGACTTTCCAGAAAATTCGGGGTGGATATACGTCTTGAAGGGGACAGGCTGAAAGAGTACGAATACACCGCCACGTTTACCGACGAAACACTGGAAGATATCCTCGACCTGTTGAAACGGTCGGCCCCCATTACCTATTCCATCTCGAAGCAGAAACAGTTGGAAAACGAAACATTCAGCCGAAAGGAAATAATCATAAAATTGCGATAACGAATCTCCGCACACGAAATAAAATTGCCATAAATTACGATAACGAGTCTCCGCCGACAATTCTTTTTATTGCAGGCGGACATAAATACAAGCATGCTCAATCATTCAAACTGTTTTTTATAAAAAAAGGAGGTACGCCTATGAGAATATAAAATGCCAATTGAAACACAAAAAACGGGAGAGTTTAATACCCTCTCCCGCCCATGACTTACATTGCCACCGCGGAAAATCTCACCTCACCGCCGGGCAATCAATTATTAAACCCATCAATGAATTTAATAACAATGTAAAAGTATGAATAAAACAACAATCAACCAAAAAGCACAACCTTTTTATGCTTTATTAAAAAAAATACCCATTGCTATGAGAATAACGCTTTTACTGCTGTTCGTGCTCGCTTTTCAACTGCAGGCCGAACAAATCTATTCTCAGGACACCAAAATTTCGTTGGACATGAAAAATGCAACCATCGAAAAAGTATTGCAAACCATTGAAGAGAAATCCGATTATTATTTTCTGTATAACAGCAAGCTGATAGATGTTTATCGGACAGTAAGTGTCCGGGTAAAAAATGCCGCTATTTCAGCCGTATTAGAGAAGCTTTTTAAATCGGGAAATGTGAACTATGAAGTGAAAGGATCTCAAATAATCCTTTCTCCCAAAGAGATGTACAGCCAAATAACCGCCGTTGTCGAAGCGGTACAGCAACAGAAAAAAACCATTACCGGCACCATTGTCGATGCAGCCGGCGAGCCCATTATCGGAGCAAATATCATTGAAGTCGGAACCACCAACGGAACCGTTACCGATATGGATGGAAAATTCACGCTTAGTGTGGAACCGGATGCCACCATTCGTATTTCGTATATCGGTTATCTGGAGCAAAACATCAACACTGCCGGACAATCCGCTTTTAACATTACCCTTTTAGAAGATACTCAGGCATTGGAGGAAGTAGTGGTAGTAGGCTTCGGTACACAGAAAAAAGTAAATCTTACAGGTGCAGTTGGAACCGTTGATAGTGAAGTCTTTTCATCCAGACCGGTTTCTAATGTTTCCGAAATGCTCCAAGGAACAGTACCGGGATTGAATATTACTGGTGGTGATGGAACCAGTATGAACTCTGCTGCATCAAAAATAAATGTCCGTGGTATGACAACAATTGGAGAAGGTTCCTCAGGTAATCCTCTCATATTGATTGATGGAATGGAAGGGGATTTGAATTCAGTAAATCCACAGGATATAGAAAATATATCGGTACTGAAGGATGCGGCATCGTCTTCCATATATGGATCTCGTGCACCGTTTGGTGTAATATTGATAACTACTAAATCCGGTTCTGCGGGAAAGATGTCTGTTAACTATAATAATAATTTCAGATGGTCTTCACCATTGGATTTACCAACGCCAATGGATTCATATAGTTTTGCTTTGTATTTTCGTGATGCTGATGCTAACGGTGGTGCAGCTTCGACTCTTTTTTCTCCAGATAGAATAGATCTGATAAAGAGATATCAGCAAGGTGAGGATCTTACTCCATCACCTATTTCTCCAGATGACCCTAATAGATGGGGAGATGGTATTGGTTATGGAAATGCAAATACCAATCATTATAAGGAGTTATTTAGGAATAATGTTTTTTCTCAAGAACATAATCTAAGTATAAAAGGCGGAAACGAGAAAATCAATTATTATGTTTCAGCTAATTATTCAAACGATAAAGGCTTTTTTACGTATAATCAAGAAACTCGTGATAGAATAACAACAACAAGCAAAATAAGTGCAAAGTTGACAGATTGGCTAAGGCTAAAGGTTACAAATAGATTTACAACTCAGAATTATCAAGAACCAATAGGAAAAACCTCATATGAACAATTCTGGAGAAGACTTGCTACATGGCCTTGTGCGCCTGCATACGATGCAAATGGTAATTTGTTTGAAGGTTCACCTGTGTTTTGGGTTGCTAACGAAGGTACTAGTGATGCAAGAGAAAAATGGTTCTATCAGCAATATCAATTAGAACTTGAGCCTATAAAAGGCTGGAAAACATTTATTGATTTTAATTATAAACATTACAATATAGAGAAAACAAATGTAAAAGATGTATCATACTCTATGGGTGTTGATAATAAAACTAAATAGGTCTTCGTGTGACCGTCAGGTCATATGAAGAACGTGTTGTACTAATTTTGTACTAATTTTGAAGTTGGTAAACTTATGGGTTTTGTGCCTTGATTTAAGTGTTTGTCATGGTTTTGTTCGGTACC
>JAHDQF010000053.1 GCA_018433945.1 Proteiniphilum sp.
CAGAGCCGCTTCGGCTGAATTAACTCGTATAGCAACTCCTTGGCTTACAGGACCCTGCGCGTGGACAGAAGAACTTACACGCAAAGCTGTTTTCTGGCTTTGCCGTCACTTGGACAAGCCCATTCTGAAGCTTACAGCCCGTGATTACAACGACAACGGGATGAGTGACCTGATCACCGAACGCGGACCGTTCAGCAAGATCAACATAGATACGTTCAATTTTCTGCAACATTCCATAACCGGGTGGCCCGGCGGAAAACCCAATGCAGACGATTCCACCCGTCCGGAAAGGGCCCTGCCCTATCCCAAACGCGTGATCGTATTCAGCCCCCACCCCGATGACGATGTGATCTCTATGGGAGGAACCGTGGCACGGCTTTCGGATCAGGGTCATGTTTTGCATATAGCTTATCACACTTCAGGCAATATTGCCGTTTTTGATCACGAAGTCACCCGTTTCCTGGATTTTCTGCAGGAAATTTCTCCTGTTTACGGGCTGGACCGGGAAAAAACAAAGGCAATATTTGAACAGGCCCGTAAGGATATGGCAAGCAAGAAACCCGGAGAACCGGATACACCTGCCATCCGCCAGGTAAAGACCATGATTCGCAGGGGAGAAGCCAAATCTGCCTGTGATTACCTGGGAATAGAACCTGGAAACGTGCATTTTCTGGAAATGCCTTTCTATGAGACAGGAGGGGTCAAGAAGAAAGCTTTGTCTGACGAAGATATCCGCATTATCTGTGATCTCCTGGAAAAAGTGAAACCGCACCAGATTTTTGCCGCAGGTGATCTGAGCGACCCCCACGGTACGCACCGTGTATGCTATATGGCCATTCTGGAAGCTTTGGAACAACTCAAAGACAGACCCTGGATGAAGGATTGCCGACTGTGGCTCTACCGGGGTGCCTGGCAGGAATGGGACGTGGCCGATGTAGACATGGCCGTCCCTCTCAGCCCGGAGGAAGTGGTCATTAAAAGGAATGCCATTTTCCGCCACCAGAGCCAGAAAGATCCCGCCATGTTCCCGGGGAACGACCCGCGCGAATTCTGGAGAAGGGCCGAAGAACGCAATCACAATACGGCAGTACTTTACGACAAACTGGGAATGGCCGAGTACCAGGCTATTGAACTTTTCCGCCTG
>JAHDQF010000055.1 GCA_018433945.1 Proteiniphilum sp.
ACACTAATGGAACCAGTCCGCCGTTGGTTCTTCACACAAAATACAAAAAATGAGAATGATTAAAACGAATAATTAACAAGAAATCTGCATATGCGCTAAACAACTTTAGCTTTTACGCTACTGCGGAAATTAGTACAACAGGCATAAGAAGAAAAAGTAAGCCGGAGATTTTTTTTTACACCACAATACAGGAACAAACTTAAAAAAAACCACTCGGAAATTAAGTTTGTTCTTTGTGTATTTGTCAGGGAAGTGGTTCAGGCGTGAACCTCCTTTCTGTTGTGAAGACAGAAGCCCGAAAGATTATGTAAACATTTAAAAAAAAAAATTGTGACAAGCGAACTTGTGGTAGATGTTCAACCTAAAGAGATTACCATTGCCGTTCTCGAAGACAAGAAGCTGGTAGAATTGCAACAGGAAAGCCTGGAAGGCTCTTTTGCGGTTGGGAATATTTACCTGGGCAAAGTAAAAAAACTGATGCCCGCCCTCAACGCTGCATTTGTGAACGTGGGACACAAAAAGGACGCTTTTCTTCACTATTTGGATTTAGGGGTTGAATTCAACTCTGTTCTGGACTTCCAGAAGATGGTTGAAGAGAAAAAAAAGATTCCGCAGCTTCAGAAGATGAAGCTGAAACCCGATATCGATAAGGAAGGATCCATCTCGGACATCCTGAAAGTGGGACAGGAGATACTGGTTCAGATCGCCAAGGAACCGATCTCAACCAAAGGTCCCCGTCTGACGGCCGAGATCTCTTTCGCGGGTCGGTTTATGGTGTTGATTCCATTCATCGACCGTGTATCGGTATCGCAGAAAATCAAATCGCGCGAAGAGCGCGCCCGGCTCCGGCAGCTCATGCAGAGCATCAAACCTAAGAACTTCGGCGTCATCATCCGAACGAACGCCGAAGGGAAGAAGGTAGCTGACCTCGATGCAGAGCTCAAGGTGCTGGTGAAACGATGGGAAGACAATATCGGCAAGATCATGAAAGCCAAGGCTCCCTCCCTCATCTATGAGGAAACGGGACGTACCGTGGCACTGTTAAGAGATATTTTCAGTCCCTCATTCGAACAGATTCACGTCAACGACAGGGACGTGAGCCGGCAGATCGCCGATTATGTGAGCATCATTGCACCGGAACGGAAAAACGTGGTCAAGGAGTATACCGGTGCACTGCCCATATTAGACAACTTCGGCATCACCAAACAGATCAAATCGCTCTTTGGAAAAACTGTTACGTTCAAGAACGGTGCCTACCTCATCATTGAGCATACCGAGGCCCTGCATGTGATCGATGTGAACAGCGGTAACCGCAACAAATCGAAGCTGGGGCAGGACGAGAGTGCCTTTGAGGTCAACATGGCTGCCGCCGAGGAGATAGCCCGTCAGCTCCGGCTGCGGGATATGGGCGGCATCATCGTAATCGACTTCATCGACATGAGCAAGGGTGAGTTTCGCAACAAGCTACTTGCCAGGATGCAGGAGTTGATGGCCGGCGACCGTGCCAGACACAACATTTTACCATTGAGTAAGTTCGGGTTGATGCAGATCACGCGTCAGCGTGTGCGCCCTGAAATGGAAGTTACCACAAGCGAAGAGTGCCCCACTTGCTTTGGTAAAGGAAAGATCAAATCATCGATACTTTTTACCGACACGCTGGAAGGAAAGATCGATTATCTGGTCAACAATCTAAAAGTGAAGAAATTCAGTCTGCACATACACCCTTATGTTGCAGCGTATGTTCAGCAAGGATTGTTTTCGTTGAAGTTCAAATGGAGAAAAAAATACGACGTAGGATTGAAAGTGATCCCGGATCAGAAGCTGGGTTTCCTGCAGTATGTTTTCTATGACAAAGACGGAAATGAAATTGATCTGAAGGAAGAGATTGAAATGAAATAAGGTCATGCCGGTGAATCGCCGGCAGATATGCGGAAAAGAACCGGTGTTGCCTCAGTGTGATACCGGTTTTTTTGTGTTTGATCACATCGGATCGACATCGTAGCTGAGGGTCACATATCTGTAAGATGGTATCGCATGCAGTGATTGTTCCGCTTTCAGCAGGAATTGCCGCACTCGCTGAGGGGAGTAACCTGTCTCCAGCTTCAACAGGATCTCCTGCAGGTATTGCATCTTCACCCGCGCCACTGGTGGGCGGCTGGGACCCAGCACCCTTTCTTTCAGTTTCTCCCTTAACAGTTCCACCAGGTGAGTGGCTGCTCCCGCTGTGAGGTGCTCTTGCCTGTGTCTGAGGGTAATTCGTATCAGACGTGTGAATGGCGGGTAGCCAAACTGTTTTCGCTCTGCCAGCTCCTCACTGAAGAAGCCTGCATAATCGTTGTCAATTACATAACGGTAGATGGATTGCATCGGATCGGCGGTCTGGATGATCACCATCCCTTGTTCATTTTTTCGTCCCGAGCGGCCTGCAGCCTGCGTCATGAGTTGAAATCCACGCTCGTGTGATCGGAAATCGGGATGGTTGATCAGCGCATCGGCGGAGATGATGCCTACCACCCTTACATGGTCGAAATCAAGGCCTTTGGATAGCATCTGCGTGCCTACAAGGATATCAATTTTTCTATCCTGAAACGCGTGGATGATCCGCTCGTAAGCCTTTCTGCCGCGTGTGGTGTCGCCATCCATCCGTACCACGTTGCAGGTCGGGAAGATTTTTTTCACTTCCTCCTCCAGTTGTTCGGTACCCAACCCATGGGGTTCCAGCCGTTCAGTTCCGCACATGGGGCAGCTTGAGGGCAAAGGGTATGATTTGTTGCAATAGTGGCACACCAGCCGTTGTGGCTGCCTGTGAAGTGTGAGCGACACATCACAGTGGCTGCATTTGGGTGTCCAGGCACACTCTTTGCACTCCAACACCGGTGCATAACCCCTCCTGTTGCGAAAGAGAATAACCTGCTCGCTTCTCTCCAGTGCTGCTGCCGTTTCATTGATCAGGGCGGGGGAGAGGATCGATTTCATTTTTTTCCTCCTGCGGAGCTCCCGTGTGTTTTCCAATTGAATACGAGGCATCTTCATCCCGTTGAAGCGCTCATTGAGTGTTACCAGCCCATATTTTCCGGATCGGGTGTTGTAGTAGGACTCAACAGAGGGGGTTGCCGAACCAAGCAGACACTTGGCACCGTTAAGGTGGGCCAGCATGATAGCGGTATCACGTGCATGGTAGCGGGGCGCCGGGTCTTGTTGCTTGTAGCTGGTCTCATGCTCCTCATCTACGATGACCAATCCCAGCTTCCTGAATGGCAGAAAAAGGGACGATCGTGCCCCGAGGATGATCTGATAGGGGTTGTCAGAGAGCATCTTTTGCCAGATCTCGGTACGCTCGTTGTCGCCGATGCCGGAGTGGTAGATACCCAGCTTGTGACCGAAGACATCTTTCAGACGCTGCGTGAGCTGTGTGGTCAGAGCGATCTCAGGCAGGAGGTAAAGTGTCTGTTTTCCCTGTGAAAGGATGCTCTCAATCAGATGGATGTAGATCTCCGTCTTGCCGCCCGAGGTGACACCATGCAACAGGACGGTCTCCTTCTCAGATAGGATTCCCCGTAACTGCTCCATTGCCTGTTGTTGAGCTTTACTCAGCGCATAGGGCTCCCTGATGGATGCTAAGCTTTTCTCCAGGCGGCTGGTTTGTATGGTCTCAACCTTCACTATTCCCTTGTCTGTCAATCCTTTCAGAATTGAGGGGCTGTATTGTGGCAGTGAGGTCACCTCCTGCCGGCGGATGCTCTCTCGTTTTGTCGTTCTCAGCTCTTCGCGGATTGAGGTGAGAAGGGCCTCCTGCTTCTTTGCTCTTGCCAGCAGTTGGCTGAGATCCGCCGCTTCAATCTCCTTGTTGAGCCGGTAATAAATTTCAATTTTCGGAACATACCGGTTGGAAAGATCTTCCGGTTTCATGAATGAGGGGAGGGCTGCCTTACAAACTTCACCCAAAGGAGAGAGATAGTAAAAGGCAACCCACTCCCACAACTGTAACTGCGATGGGGTGACCACTGGTTTGTCATCAGGGAGTGAATGTATCTCCCTGATGGTAAACCCCTCTTTGGGCTGATCATGGATGCGCGCAATGATGCCGGTATAATGTTTCCGTTTCCCGAACGGAACCACCACCCTCTGTCCTATTTCCGTGCGTTTTGCCACCTCTGCCGGTAGCGCATAGGTGAACATCCCGGGCAGGGGAAGGGGCAGGATCACATCTACATACATGGATCAAAAATAGAGTGCAGCAGTGATGCTCCATGTTTCGGACTTGCCGTTTAACGGATCCTGCCAGTTTGGTTGTTCAACTGCATAGTTGTCGGTGAGCTGTGCACCATAATTGATACCCACCTGAAGCATCTTGAAAAGCTCCACTCCCAGTCCGATGTTTGCGCCGGCCTGAAACTCTTTCGCTTTGATGTTTTCCTGCATCGACTGCACATCAATCTCGTCACCTGCAATCAGATAGCCAGCGTAGGGCCCGGCTGCCACATACATCCGTAGTGGCAACATGCCCGGTCTGAATTTGATCTTGGCGTTGAGCGGCAGGTAGAGGTAACGGTTCGACACCTCGTTCGATGCTCCCGTCTGACCGTCGGTGATATTTGAGACTGTCATCCGGTTATCGTTATAGAGCAGTGATGCCTCGACACCAAAGTCGACCACCAAAAAGGGGAAAATCACTTCGAGAGAGGGTCCGATGCTGTAGGAAGTCAAATTCTCTACCTGCAACGCTTCACTGCTGAAGGTGGGGTTGTTCAGTCCTACGTCTGCTTTCACGCCGAACCGTATCTGGCCGAAAAGTGCCGGGGTGAGCAGTATCGCAATCAGGATAAAGAGGCTTCTTTTCATCATTTCACTTGTTTTCATCAGCTTCTGTGTTAATTGAATTATATAGTCTTGCCACAAAGGTAAAACAAAAAAGATGAATGGATGGTTGTTAAATAAACTTTAAATGGGTTGAAAAGAAAAGCGTTTGTTTCTCCCGGAAAGGAGAACAAACGCTTTATCTTGGGGTAACGCGGGAAGGTTTTAATCCCTCAACTTCGCTTTCAGGAACTCACGGTTGAGACGTGCAATATTGGTGATGGAGATGTTCTTCGGACACTCCACCTCACAGGCACCGGTGTTGGTACAGTTGCCGAAGCCCAGCTCATCCATCTTGGCGACCATCGATTTGGCACGGCGGGCCGCTTCCACCCGCCCCTGCGGCAGGAGGGCGAACTGGCTCACCTTGGCTGAGACGAAGAGCATGGCCGACCCGTTCTTGCAGGCTGCCACGCAGGCACCACAGCCAATGCAGGCAGCTGCATCCATCGCCATCTCGGCATCCTCACGCGGGATGGGGATCGCATTGGCATCGGGCACACCGCCGGTGTTGACGGAGATGTAACCGCCCGCCTGGATGATCTTGTCGAATGCTGAGCGGTCCACCATCAGGTCCTTGATGATGGGGAAGCCGGCGGAACGCCAGGGTTCCACGGTGATGGTGTCGCCATCGTTGAAGTGACGCATATGAAGCTGGCAGGTGGTGATGCCGGTGTCAGGACCATGCGGATGTCCATTGATGTAGAGGCTACACATGCCGCAGATCCCTTCGCGGCAGTCATGGTCGAACACCACCGGCTCCTTGCCCTCGTTGATCAGCTGTTCGTTGAGGATGTCGAGCATCTCCAGGAAAGAGCTTCCCTGCGAGATCTTTTCAAGTGAGTATGTTTCGAAGTGTCCCTTATCTTTCGGCCCGTTCTGGCGCCACACTTTTACTTTTATGTTGATATCTTTATCCATGATCGTTTGTTGTTTTTCGTTTACACTTGTTGTATCAACCCTTAAGATTTGTAGTTGCGCTGTTGACGTTCCACAAACTCATACTCGAGCGGTTCCTTGTGCATCACGGGATCTTTGTCTTCGCCCTGATACTCCCAGCATGAGACGTAGGCATACTGGTCGTCGTGGCGCAGTGCTTCACCCTCGGGGGTCTGGTGCTCGAGGCGGAAGTGTCCGCCGCACGACTCTTCGCGGTCGAGGGCATCGTGTGCCATCAACTCGCCGATCTCGATGAAGTCGGCCAGACGCAGTGCTTTCTCCAGCTCCACGTTGAGTGTCTCCTTGTTGCCGGGGATGCGCAGATTGGTCCAGAAGTCCTTTTTAAGCTCTTTCAGTTTCTCGATGGCTTTCTTCAAGCCTTCGGCATCGCGTCCCATACCCACGAAATCCCACATGATGTGGCCCAGCTCCCTGTGGATATGATCCACCGAATGCTTGCCTTTGATGTTCATCAGTCGCTCGATGCGGTCGTTGATCTCTTTCTCCGCCTGCGCGAACTCGGGTGCGTCGGTCTGGAAGCGGGGCACATTGATCTGGTCGGCCAGGTAGTTCTGGATGGTGTAGGGGAGCACGAAGTAACCGTCAGCCAGGCCCTGCATCAGTGCAGAAGCACCGAGGCGGTTGGCGCCGTGGTCGGAGAAGTTGGCTTCACCAATGGCGAACAGGCCGGGGATGGTGGTCATCAGCTCGTAGTCTACCCAGATACCGCCCATGGTGTAGTGGATGGCAGGGTAGATCATCATGGGTGTTTCGTAGGGGTTGTCATCCACGATCTTCTCATACATCTGGAAGAGGTTGCCGTAGCGTGCTTCCACCACATCCCTGCCCAGACGCTCGATGGCCTCAGCAAAGTCGAGGTAGACAGCCAGGCCGGTGTTACCCACTCCATAGCCGGCATCACACCGTTCTTTGGCGGCACGAGAGGCTACGTCGCGCGGTACCAGGTTGCCGAAAGCGGGATAGCGGCGCTCCAGGTAATAGTCGCGATCCTCCTCCTTGATATCTGTAGGCTTCAGCTTCCCTTCGCGGATGGCTTTTGCATCCTCCAGTTTCTTTGGCACCCAGATACGGCCATCGTTGCGGAGCGACTCCGACATGAGCGTCAGCTTCGACTGGTACTCACCGTGCACCGGGATGCAGGTGGGGTGGATCTGTGCCATACAGGGGTTGGCGAAGTAAGCTCCTTTCTTGTAGCACTGCCATGCTGCCGACCCGTTGGAGGACATGGCATTCGTGGAGAGGAAGAAGGTGTTACCGTAGCCACCGGTGGCGATCACCACCGCGTGGGCGGCAAAACGTTCCAGCTTGCCGGTGACCAGGTTACGGGCGATGATTCCACGGGCACGACCCTCGATGATCACCAGCTCCACCATCTCATATCGGGTGTAGAGCTGCACCTGTTTCTTTTGGATGGCACGGCTCAGTGCGGAGTAGGCGCCCAGCAGCAGCTGCTGGCCGGTCTGGCCGCGTGCGTAGAAGGTACGGGATACCTGTGCCCCCCCGAAAGAGCGGTTGTCGAGCAGGCCGCCATATTCGCGTGCAAAAGGTACGCCTTGTGCCACGCACTGGTCAATGATGCTGTTGGAGACCTCCGCCAGGCGGTAGACGTTGGCTTCACGGGCACGGTAATCGCCACCTTTGATGGTGTCGTAGAAGAGACGGTAAACCGAGTCGCCGTCGTTGGGGTAGTTCTTGGCTGCGTTGATGCCTCCTTGCGCGGCGATGGAGTGTGCACGGCGGGGTGAGTCCTGAATACAGAAGTTGTGTACTTTGAATCCCATTTCGCCCAGTGAGGCGGCTGCCGATGCTCCGGCCAGCCCGGTGCCTACCACGATGATGTCGAGGCGGCGTTTGTTGGCGGGGTTCACCAGCTTCTGATGGTTCTTATAGTTGCTCCATTTCTCGGCGAGAGGCCCTTTGGGTATTTTTGCGTCTAATTTGTTCATAATATTTGGTTTCTAAAGTTATCCTAACAGGTTGGAGTATCCCAGGTGAACAGCGATGGCCACAACCATGAATCCGAGGCAGATCACCGTGGCAACGATGTTGCTGAGCACCTTGATTCGTTTTATCCAGATGGTGTTATTCCATCCAATGGTATGGAGTGCGCTCCAGAAGCCATGCGTAAGATGGAACCAGAGAGCGATGAAAGCGATCACATATACAATCACTACCCAGAGGTGTGAGAAGACCTCTTCAACCAGCTGAGCTCCGTCGTGGCGGGCACCCTCAATCATGAAGAGCTCCTTGAACTGCATATTGTACCACATCTGGTAGAGGTGCAGGATCAGGAACAGCAGGATGAAAACACCGAGCACGAACATGTTCTGTGACGACCAGGTGGTGGCTGTCTTGCTCGGGGATGCGTAACGGTCCTTGCCCCTCGCCTTGCGGTTCTGCAGGGTGAGGATGATCGCGTAGATGATGTGGATCACGAAGCCCAATGCGATCACCCCAGTTCCAATGATGGCCCACCAGTTGGCACCCAGCACCTCGTTGGCGAGGAAGTTGTAGGCGTCGTAGCTGAAGATGAGCACCAGGTTCATCGACATGTGGAATAGCAGGAACAGGACCATGAACAGACCGGAAATACTCTGCACAAATTTCCGTCCGATAGATGAATCAATTAACCAACTCATAAAGTTCTGTTTTTTTAATGATTTTGATGATTTGTAAATTATTGCTTGATTGTTTGTTGCAAACAGGGTTTGGATAGAATTTATCTTTTTTGTCTTGGAAACATTTGAAGATACAAAAGTAATACTTTTACCGCTCAAAAGAGTGTCATTTGCGGAAATATTTCCTTAATGGCGCTATTTTTGAATTGCTATGGATTTCAGGGTGAAAGATACAACAAAAAAGCATGATGGAATAATCGATGCCGCTATTGGTGATATTTTCCTATCTTTGTAGGCTGAAAAAATGGAAATGTGATCATGGATATAGTATTAAGTGGTATACGTTCAACCGGTAAGTTACACCTGGGCAATTACTACGGTGCCCTGCGCAACTTCGTCAGGATGCAGGAGGAGAACAGTTGTTATTTTTTTATCGCAGATATTCACTCCCTCACCACCCATCCAGACCCCAAGATGCTGCACGAAAACGTGAAGAACGTGCTGGTGGATTACCTGGCAGCCGGCATCGACCCGCAGAAATCGGTGATCTATGTACAAAGTGACCTGCACGAGACGGCTGAACTTTACCTCTACCTGAACATGCATGCCTACCTTGGTGAGCTCTCCAAAACAACCTCTTTCAAGGAGAAAGCCCGTAAGCAGCCGGAGAACGTGAACGCAGGGCTGCTCACCTATCCCACGCTGATGGCAGCCGATATCCTGATTCACAATGCCCATAAGGTGCCGGTAGGCAAGGATCAGGAGCAACACCTGGAGATGACACGCCGGTTTGCCCGTCGCTTTAACAACTTCTACGGGGTGGAGTATTTCAGGGAGCCGGTGGCTTACAACTTTGGCGAAGAGCTGGTGAAGATACCGGGTCTGGACGGAAGTGGCAAGATGGGTAAGTCGGAGGGGAACGCTATCTACCTGGGCGACAGTCCGGAAGAGATTGAGAAGAAGGTAAAGAAAGCACTTACAGATGCCGGTCCCACTCAACCCAATTCAGAGAAACCAGACTATATCGAGAACCTGTTCACCCTGCTGCGCGTAGTCTCCACGCCGGAGGTGGTGGAGCACTATGAGAATCAGTGGAACCGCTGCGAGATTCGCTACGGTGAACTGAAGAAACAACTGGCCGCCGACATCATCCGTGTGACGGCTCCCATCCGCCAGCGGATGCTGGAGATAGAGAAGGATGAGGCCTACCTGCGCCGTGTGACGCAGGAGGGTGTGGAGAGGGCTCGTGAGAACGCCTCGAAGACGATCCGGGAAGTCCGCGAGATCGTCGGTTTCAGAAAATTTTGAGCCAAGCCACCCATTTATGCTTACATTTAAACCCGTTGCCCTGCAGGACAGGGAATTGATCAATAGTTTTCTCAGCAAACAGAACTACAGGGCTTCCGATCTCTGTTTCACCAATCTCTGTTGCTGGGGCTCCAGGTTTGATACCCGTTTTGCCGTGGAGGATGGATGGCTCTTCATCCGTTTTTGCGACAACAACGGTCGCATCTCCTATCTCAAACCCATCGGAGAAGGCGATATCAGGGAGGGAGTTCAGGCGATCATGGATGATCACAAGGAGTTCGATACCCTCTTTCAGATGCGAGGTCTCACCCGTGAGATGATAGATGAGATCGAAGCGGCGATGCCGGGCCTGTTCGACTATAGGCTTAACCGGTCAGTCTCCGACTACATTTATACCACCGAAAAGCTGACTCACCTGAGGGGTAAGAAGCTGCAGAGCAAACGCAATCATATCAACCGCTTCATGCGCGAGAACGATTGGAACTACAAGTCGCTGACCGGTCATCCGGAGTTGGTGAAAGAGTGTAAGGCTATGTTGGACGAATGGATGGTGGTGAACCGTGATGAGAAGGATCCTACGTTGACCTACGACGTGCACGCCACCACGATGATGTTGGATAACTTTGAATATCTGGAGCTGAGAGGAGGATTGATCTGTGTGGACAACCGGATCGCCGCCTTCAGCATCGGTGAGCCACTCACGGAAGATACCATCGTGGTGCATGTGGAGAAGGCATTCACCACCATCCATGGTGCCTATGCGATCATCAACCAGCAGTTCGCTGAGCATGAGGCAGAAGGGTTTACCTATATCAATCGGGAAGAGGATATGGGTATCGAGAACCTGCGCAAGGCGAAGCTTTCCTATCAGCCTGATATGCTGCTGGAGAAGTTTAATGCACGACTCAAACAATACGGATCATGATACGTTTTGCCGATGAGCATACCCGTGAGGCGGTGCGGGCGATGTGGAAAACCTGTTTCGGTGACCCTGATGATTACATGGATGTTTACTTCCGTCACAAGTACCGTGATGAGCAGACACTGGTTTACTTCGACGAAGGCAGGGCGGTGGCATCGCTGCAGATGCTGCCCTACAGCTTCACCTTTCATGGCAGCGAGATCCCGGTGCTTTACCTCTCCGGCGTATGTACGCTGCCGGAAGCACGCAGGAAGGGATTTATGGATCAGTTGCTGCTGCGTAGCTTTGAGGTGGCAAGAGAGCGGGAGATACCGCTGATGCTGCTGGTGCCGCAGGAGGAGTGGCTGCTCGGTTTTTATGCGCGGTATGGCTTTGCACAGACCTTCGATGCAGGCAATGAGCCGCTGCCGTCGCTCCAAGCGTTTACCGATCTTCACCCGGGTGACCTGCAGGCAGCCTACCGTGCCTTTGACACCTACTTTCGCGGGCGCGACATGACCCTGCAGAAGTCGTTCAATGACTTCCAGGCCATGGTGGAGGAGGCAGCTCTCTTTCACTTCCCGCCCAAGAAGAACCTGATCGGTATGGCCCGGGTGATCGATGTGGAGCGGCTGTTGCAGCTCTATGCATCTGCACACGGCGATACTGTTTTCTCGCTGAAAGTGGATGATGAATTGTTACCCCGGAACAGTGGCTCATATAACCTTTCTGGTGGTGTAGTCCAAAGGGGGTTGAAGCTGGTTGAGCCACAACTGCAGCTGGATATTGCCGAGCTCACACAGTTGCTCATGGGGTATCATACCGCTGCACGCGGCGGACAGATCGCCTCCCTCTTTCCGGAGAAGGTGCCGGCGATGCATTACATGCTGGAATAAGCTGCGATCCGCTCAGAGCCACTTCCTCTTCTTGAAATAGTAGAGGATCAGCAGCGAGGAGAGCACCATGAAGAGGATGGCAGCCGGATAGCCCCACTTCTTGTCCAGCTCCGGCATAAAGGAGAAGTTCATCCCGTAGATGCTGGCGATGAGCGTGGGTGGCATGAAGATGACCGAAACGATGGTGAATATTTTGATGATCTTGTTCTGTTCAATGTTCACATAACCCAGGAAAGTGTCCTGCAGGTAATCGAGGCGGTCGAAGCTGAACTTGATGTGCTCCACCAGCGAGTTGATGTCCTTGATGATGATGGTGAGCTTGGACTGCAGCTCGGCAGGGATAAACTCGCTGCGAAGCATGCTTGAAACGGTACGCTGCTTGTCAATGATGTTCTCCCTGAGGAGCATTGTCTTTTCCTGCAGGTTTTTGATCTCGGAGAGCAGCTCTTCGTCAGCCTCCTGCAGGGAGAGTGAGTTACTGAGCTGCGTGATCTTCTGCGTCATGTTCTCGATCATGTCGGCATCAAACTCCACCCGTGTCTCCAGGAGAGCGACCAGCACATGTGCCCCGGTGGGGTAGTTCTTCGGGTTGGCCGATATCTTCTTCACCGTCTCGTGAAAGGAACTCAGCTCCTCGCCGCGGACGGTCACCAGGATGTTGTTCTTGAGGATGAACGATACCGGGTCGGTCTCGAAGTTGGAGAGCAGAAAGTTGGAGTTGACCACCAGTGTGTCGTTGGTCTCGATGTATCGCGATGACATCTCAATCTCGATCATCTCCTCCTCTTCCTGGATGTAGATCTTCAGGAAATCCTCCAGTTCATTTTCCACCTCCTCGTCTACATCGTTGAGGTCGATCCACAAAAAGTTCTGTATGGGGTTTGATTTCAGGAAGTCAAGGCTGCGGCTCAATCTTACGATGCCATCCTGGTGATAAAATAATTTTACTTCCGCCATGGTCTCTCTCTTTTAAATCGTGCATAAATCAGTCCTTTAACACCTTTGGCTCTGCATGCCTGATCAGGGGCTCCAGCAGGTTGGTGAGGTGTTCGAACTGCTCAATGGAGAGCTGTTCGGGCCTTTTGGTGAGCATCGGGTCGACGGGCAGCGGATGCTCTTCTGACAGCAGTGACTTGATGGAGTTGCGCAGCATCTTGCGGCGCTGGTTGAAACTGGTCTTCACTACCGTTTTGAATAATTTTTCATTGCAGTTGAGCCGCTTTCGCCTGTTTCGCGTAAGCCGCACGACCGCCGATTTGACCTTGGGCGGAGGAATAAACGCCTGTTCGTTTACCGTGAAGAGGTACTCGATGTCGTACCAGGCCTGCAGCAATACACTTAAGATGCCATAGGTCTTACTGCCGGGTGAGGCGACCATGCGTTCCGCGACCTCCTTTTGGATCATTCCCGAACAACAGGGGATCTGTTCCCTGTGATCGATCACTTTAAAAAATATTTGTGAGGAAATGTTATAGGGATAATTGCCGATCACGCAGAAGTCGCCACTGTAATGCTTTGAAAGGTCCATCCGCAGAAAATCCTGTTGCAGGATTCTACCCTGCAACTGCGGGTAATGTGTGTGCAGATAGTCAATGGATTCGTAATCTATCTCTACCACAGTCAGGTCTCTCTTCCTTTGCAGCAGGAACTGCGTAAGCATACCGGTGCCGGGCCCCACCTCCAGCACAGGAAGTGAGGGAAAATCATCGAGGGTTTCCGCAATGCGGTTAGCGATCTCCTCATCCTTGAGAAAATGCTGGCCCAGGTTTTTTTTTGCTCTTACCGGAAACATTGCAATATGGCGTTTATTCCTTATCTTTACGGCCACAAAGGTAACATTTTATTATAGAAATAAAATCATACACTATTTAAAAAACAAGTTTCCATTCTTGATTCATAAGTGTTTGAACACCTTTGTGGGATGATTTAGATCCTGATTTTATATACTAATAAACGGCTAATTGGTGAATATGAATGCAGAATCCGTGAAGAGTGTGCTGAAGACAGTGCTTTCTTTGCTGCTGGGATTGCTCATTATATGGGCGATGTATCGCAATACCGATCTGGGTGAGTTATGGCAGATCGTACAATCGGCCAACTTCGGCATTATCGCAGCATCCCTTATTTTCGGACTCCTGGGAAATACCATACGGGGGTTAAGATGGGAACTTTTTGTGCACTCGCTCGGCTATCATCCTCCCCGGGCCAGTATCTTATATGCTACCTTGGGAAATTATGCGGTCAACTTTGTGCTGCCACGCGCGGGTGATATCTGGCGTTGCGGGGTGGTTAGCAGGTACGATAAAATTCCTTTTGGCAAAACGTTGGAAACATTCCTGGTTGACAAAGTGGTAGATGTGCTGGCAGGATTGCTGTTGGTCATTGTGAGTGTGTTCCTGTATATTGATTTTTTTGTCACCTATTTTCAAAACAATCCGCAGTTCGCAGCCGGTATGTCTGCCTTTTTTGCTTCGGTGTGGTTCTATGTGATTTTGGGAGCACTGTTGCTGATTGTGGTGTTGATGGTGACTGTTTTAAAGAATACACCGTTCATGGTGAAGGTTAAAAATTTTTTCTATACGGTGAAGCGCGATCTGACGCTGATTTGGGCGATGAAGAAGAAATGGAGCGTAATAATTTATACCATTCTGCTTTGGTTCTGTTTTTATTTGTATTTTTACATTTGCTTTTATGCGTTTGACTTCACCAAAGATCTGGGACCTTTGGCTGCGTTGATTATATTTGCGATGGTCAACATCGGTCTTTCCGTACCGGTACAAGGGGGGATTGGCACGTGGCATTTTATGGTCATCTCCTCGCTTCTGATACTGGGTGTGGCTGAAAATCAGGCGCTTGCTTTCGCAGGGGCTGTGTTTACCATTCAGTCGGTGTGGCAAATACTTTACGGACTTTTCGGCGTTATCGCCATGCCGTATGTGAAAAGAAAAAATAAAGCAACCGAAAAAACAATTAAATAGATAAACGATATGGCTACAGCAGAAATACTCAGTATAAACCCGCAAAATGTGTGGAAACATTTTTATTCCCTTACCCAAATCCCCCGTCCCACAGGACAGATGAATCAGGTGACCCGGTTCATGATGGATTTTGGCGAATCACTGCACCTGGAAACACGGCAGGATAAGACGGGCAATGTGGTGATCAAAAAACCGGCTGCAAAGGGGTATGAAAGTGCAAAAACGGTGATATTACAATCCCATCTCGATATGGTTCCGCAAAAGAATGCCGATGTGGCGCACAATTTTGCCACCGACCCCATCGAAACACATATCGACGGCGAATGGGTGAAAGCGCACTCCACTACGCTGGGGGCTGATAACGGCATCGGTTGTGCCATGATCATGGCGGTGCTGGAAGACGAAATGCTGCAACACCCGGCTATTGAAGCTCTTTTTACGGTGGATGAAGAAGTCGGAATGGTTGGTGCAAACGGTTTGGGAAAAGGGATGCTGCATGGTTCGCTGATGTTGAATCTGGACACCGAGGAAGAGGGTGAACTATGCATTGGTTGTGCAGGGGGAAGAGATGTGAACGTTTCTTTCCGCTTCAAGCCCGACAGGGCAATCGATAAAGGCGATGTTGCGTATAAAATAAGCCTCACGGGACTCAGGGGCGGCCATTCAGGAACACAGATCCATCTGGGGCGCGCCAACGCGAACAAGCTGATGAACCGCTTTTTGAAAGAGGTGGTGAGAAATTACGAAGCCCGCATCGCGAGCATTCAGGGGGGTTCTCTCCGGAATGCGATTCCGCGTGAATCGTTTGTCGTGCTGACCATCCCCGAACAACTTTCCGACGATCTGGTGGATCTGGTAGCAGAATACGAAACACGATTCCTTGAAGATTTTTCCGGTATTGAAGAGAGCATCTCTTTTAAAGCCGAGCCTGCTGATCTGCCGAAGGCAATCCTGCCCGAAGAGATTCAGGACGATCTGATCAATGCCGTGGAGGGGTGCCCCAATGGCGTTATCAGTTATCTGGCCGATTTTCCCGGTGTGGTGGAAAGCTCGCTCAACCTGGCGCTGGTGCAGTCATCAGAGGATAGCATCGAAGTGAAGCTGCTGGTGCGCAGCTCCTCCGAAAGCCGCAAAGACTGGGTCTGCTCATCGGTGGAGAGTCTTTTTCTGCTGGCCGGCGCAAAAGTGGAATTCGATGGCGATTATCCAGGCTGGCAACCCAACGCCAATTCTGAATTACTGAGCCTGATGGAAAGGGTCTATCTGGAGAAATTCGATCAGCGACCCAGGGTGATCGTCATCCATGCCGGCCTGGAGTGCGGTATTATCCAGTCGAACGTAACACAGACCCTCGATATTGTTTCCTTCGGGCCTACAATCACGGGCGCACACTCACCCGACGAGGCAGTGAAAATCGATACGGTAGCCCGTACATATGATTACCTGGTGACTACTCTGGAGAATCTGAAAGAAGGGTAATGCACAATACACTCAAATTATCTCTTCATATCATCATGAGAAAGCTTGAAAGACATATCCTCCTGCCGCTGGTGCTGGCGGCATACGCACTCATCATGGGTGTCATTGCATATCCCCGTTACCGCACCTCCGGCAATTGGGGGGAGTACTTCACCATTATCGGAATCACCCTCCTGCTGGCGCTGATGCTGCATTTTCTGCTGAAACGCAGGCACCAGGCCCGCAAACGCTTCAAGGGAGAGGAATAACGAAGTGATCCGGCAGATATCTATTTGCCGCTTCACTGAATCGCTGCCGGATGAACATCTGTTCGTCCGGTTTTTTCTTCTCCACCGGTTAGGAAGCTATTTCACAAAATGCTATATTTGTTGAGCTATTCAATATCAAAGCATGACAGAAGATTCGTTCTCACTTACCGAACTGAACCGCCGCGTGAAGGATGCCATCCGCGATCATTTGCCGGAGAGCTACTGGCTGCGGGCCGAGACCAGCGATGTGCGCCTCAATCAGAATGGACATTGCTACCTGGAGTTTGTGGAGAAAGATGCGGAGAAACAACATATCGTGGCCAAAGCTCGCGGGATGATCTGGTCGAACGTCTTCCAGATGCTCTCTGCCTACTTCGAAGCGGAGACAGGGCAGGCTTTCACCTCCGGCCTGAACGTGCTGGTACGCGTGATGGTGGACTTCCACGAGCTCTACGGATACTCCCTCACCGTGGTTGATATTGAGCCATCCTTCACGCTGGGTGAAATAGCCCGCAGCCGGCAGCAGGTGCTCCGGCAACTGGAAGAGGAGGGGGTGCTGACACTCAACAGGGAGCTGGAACTGCCGGAGCTGGCACAGCGCATCGCGGTGATCTCTTCACCCACCGCCGCGGGCTATGGCGACTTCTGCGACCAGTTGGCCCGTAATCCAGGTGGTTTCGCTTTTTATACGAAATTGTTCCCCGCCATCATGCAGGGTGAACGAAGCGAGAGCTCCATCATCGAAGCACTGGAGCAGGTGTTCCGCTACAGCCACCTCTTCGATGCGGTAGCCATCATCCGGGGGGGCGGTGCCACCTCCGACCTGAGCTGCTTCGACAGCTACGCGCTGGCTGTCAACGTGGCACAGTTCCCGCTGCCAGTGGTGAGCGGCATCGGACACGAGCGCGATGTGACGGTGCTCGATCATGTGGCGCACACCCGTGCCAAGACACCCACGGCGGTTGCCGAGTTTTTCATCGGTCACATCACCCGCACGGCCACGGAGCTGACGGACCTGGAGGAGCGGTTGTTCAACCGGACCCGTTCGATTCTGCAGGAGGAGGCGTCGCAACTCCATCTCCTGACAAAGGAGGTGGTTCATCTCTCGCTCCTGTTGGTACAAAAGGAGCGTGCAGAGGTGCAGCAGATTTCCGATGCGATGCGACATCTATTGAAACAGCTGATGCAGAGCCAATTGCACTACGTGGAATCCAGAGAGCAATATCTCCGCATGGTCTCTCCGGCAAATATTCTAAAACGTGGATATACCCTCACCACCCGTCAGGGACGGATCATCACCTCCCTGCAGGCACTCTTACCCGATGATGTGATCGAGACCCACTTCCGTGACGGTGTTGCCACCTCGGTGGTGAGCGCTCTGCGCAGTGAGCCGGAGACGGAAAAGAACGAAAAGAGTTAAAATCAAACAAACCAGATAGAATGACCAATATGGAAAAATTGAGCTATACGGAAGCAAAGAAAGAGCTGACCGCAATCGTCAACGCTATCGAGACGGGTGAGCTCGACGTGGATGCCCTGACCGAGAAGGTGAAGCGGGCATCGGAGCTGATTCTCTTTTGCCGGGAGAAGCTGACCCGCACCGATCAGGAGTTGCAAAAGATACTGGACGACATCGCATGAGACGGACTGAACAGGAGAGCGTGGTCATCGTTGCCGGTGGCAGGGGACTCCGTGCGGGTGGGGAGCTGCCGAAGCAGTTCCGTTTGATTGGCGGTCGTCCGGTATTGATGCATACCATTGAGGCGTTTTATCGTTACAACCCTGCGATCGCCATCGTGGTGGTGCTGCCGGAGGACTTTATTGATTATTGGCAGCAGCTCTGTCGCACGCATCAATTCATTGTTCCTTTTCGCACCGCAATCGGTGGGGAGACACGGTTCCACTCGGTCCGAAACGGACTGGATCTGATTCCCGCGGAAGGGGTTGTGGCGGTGCACGACGCCGTACGCCCCCTGGTGAGTCCCGGACTCATCGGTCGTTGTTTCGCTACCTGTGCCGCTAAGCAGTGCGGGGTGATCCCGGTGGTGCCCGTGACGGGCAGCGTACGTCTGCTCACAGAAGAGGGAAGCAGCATGATTGACCGGGATCTGCTGCGGGTGGTGCAGACACCACAGCTTTTTCCTGTTGCAGCACTGAAGAAGGCATACGAAACAGTGTACGATCCCGCCTTCACCGACGATGCCTCTGTAGCCGGGAAGCATGGTCTTCCTATCCTGCTGGAGGAGGGTGAGGAGAGCAACATCAAGATTACCACACCGCTTGACTTTTTGATAGCGGAGCAGCTTCTTCTGCAGCTGCCAAAATGATAGAAGGGCTTCCTATTTTTCAATAAATAGGGCGGAATGAGGTTATTTTAGAAAAAAATCATTCCATTTTGTCATCATATCATAGATTTTTATTATTTTTGATGGAAGATTACTAAGTACATTTCTCATGGAAAAAATTGACAAGTTAGACAGACAAATACTGGAGATCATCTCACAAAATGCCCGGATACCGTTTCGTGATGTGGCTGAGCAATGTGGTGTATCACGTGCCGCCATCCACCAGCGTGTGCAGCGGATGATTGAGAACGAGGTGATTACCGGTTCGGGCTACCATGTGAACCCGAAAGTGCTGGGCTACGCTTCCAGTGCCTATATCGGTGTGAAGCTGGAGAAAGGATCGATGTACAAGAATGTGATTCCCGAGTTTGAAAAGATCCCGGAGGTAACCGAGTGTCATTTCACCACGGGTCCCTATACGTTGTTGGTGAAGCTCTTTGCTCGTGACAATGAGCATCTGATGGATCTGCTCAATAACCGCATCCAGGAGATCCCCGGCGTAGTGGCTACCGAGACCATGATCTCGTTGAGCCAGAGTGTAAAGCGCGAGATACCGATCATGCGGGAGGGCAACTGATCCTGATCCCCTCAGCACACCTGTCACTCCTTCATCGGGGCCTAACTGTTTTACCCGGTGAAGGGGGTGATTTGCTAAATTCATTGTTTTTCCCTATCTTTGCGCCGCATTTAAGGTGGGTGTCTCACCCTTACGGGTGCATTTGAGGCGGGTTGTGGCTGTTGTTACAGAGGGTTATTTCCCACATTGCCATCACATTTTAACACATCTCCCTCCTCCCGGTTTTAGGTTTTTGATCCTTCGTAAAAGGCATCCGTCGATGCTTTCACCATTTCACCGGATATTTCAATCCGTTTTGTTGAACAGATCGTGGTTATCTGATCAACTTCATCATTGAATCAAGAGTATTCAATCAACAAAATATTTCGAATGGTTTATCAAAGAATTCTACTTTTTATTTTATTGTTTTTCACCGCATCATCATTGTACCCACAACCACAGGAAAAAGAGGATGGCTTCACCCTTGGCGGAGCTCTTCGCTACAACCTGATATCGACCAACTACGAGAGCGACGGCAACAAGCTCAATACGAAAACCGACTGGGATACATGGCGACTCAACGTGGATGGTTCGCACTCCGGCATCGACCTGAGCTTCGAGTACCGGTTCTATTCCGCCAGCGGGACCCATTTCATTCATCACGGATACCTGGGATATGGATTCTCGGAAAAAGTATATATGATGCTGGGGGTTTCGCAGGTACCCTTCGGTATCGCCGATTTTGCCTCCCACTCCTGGTGGTTCCAGATCCCCTATTACCTGGGACTGGAGGATGACTACGACATGGGTGTGCGGTTCGACATCGCGGCTGCCGATAACCTGGATCTCTCACTGGCCTACTACCGGCAGGCGGAACCCGCAGGCCCGATATCGGGAGGAAACAACGTGGGGCAGGGGAGATACTCCTACGACATCCTGCCCGGGAGCGGTGCCATCGTTGATCAACAGGGTGTGATGCAAGATGCCTATGCCACCCTGCATGAGATCGATCAGTTCAACGCACGACTCAACTGGGAGTTCCTTCCCGGCTGGGTGGCGGGTCTCTCTGCACAGGCGGGCGGTCTTTACAACCCGGAGCTGGATGAGACGACCACTTCAACTGCATATGCCGGTCACCTGACCGCTACCGTCGGTCGCTTCAGCCTGAAAACGGAGCTGATCAGCTACGATTATAACGCCCTCTCAGACGAGGGTGAGAAGCTTGATGTGGTGCAGATGGGTGCCTATGGTTATGAATATGCCGGTGGCGACAACTACAGCGGCGGTGTGGCGGCCAGGGGCAATGTATACGTGGCGGGTCTCGCCTACACGCTGCCTGTTTCGTGGGGACCGGTCTCCTCTATACAGGCACATCTCGACTATTCAGTGGTGGACAAGGCGGAGGAGTCGTTTCACAACACCCATCATCTTGTGCCCGGCATCCTGGTTACTGCCGGTTCGGTCTACACCTACGTGGATTACGCGATGGGTAAGAACCAGCCCTGGCTGACCGATGATTTCGGGAAGGGGTTGGGATCGGGGGTTGAAGATCCCGACTGGAACAGCCGCCTCAACATCAATGTAGGTTACTACTTTTAAACAACGATTATGACAGAAAACAGCGATAGAACGGTAAAAATCAAAGTTGAGGATTTGACACTGATCTTCGGTCAGCACAAGAAAGAGGCGCTGGCGATGCTTGAGAAAGGAGCATCGAAAGAGGAGATCCTGAAGAAGACCAAGTGCACGGTAGGGATCAACAAGGCCAGCTTCGAAGTGTATGAAGGGGAGGTCTTCGTGGTGATGGGCCTCTCCGGGAGCGGTAAGTCGACACTTATTCGCTGCCTGAACAGGCTGAACGAGCCGACGGCGGGGAAGGTTTTTTTCAACGATCACGATATCACCCGTGAGGGGAACAAGGAACTGTTGCAGATACGTCGCTACGAGATGAGCATGGTGTTTCAAAAGTTCGGTTTGCTTCCCCATAAGACCATCCTGGAGAACGCCGCCTTCGGCCTCGAGCTGAGGGGTGAACCCAGGGAGGAGCGTGAGAAGAAGGCACGGCAGGCGCTCGAAACAGTAGGCCTGAAAGGTTATGAGGAGCAGCTGCCCGCCGCCATGTCGGGCGGCATGCAGCAGCGTGTCGGTCTGGCCAGGGCACTGGCCAACGACAGCGAGGTGCTGCTGATGGACGAGGCCTTCTCGGCTCTCGATCCGCTGATCAAATCCGACATGCAGGATAACCTGCTGCAGATCCAGGAGAAGCTGCAGAAGACCATCGTCTTTATCACCCATGATCTGGATGAGGCAATCAAGCTGGGCGATCGCATCGCGATCATGAAGGATGGTGTGATCGAGCAGATCGGTACCGCCGAGGAGATCCTTACCAACCCGGCCAGCGAATATGTGGAGGCGTTCACGGAGAAGGTGGACCGCAAGACGATCATCACCGCGGAGACACTGATGTTCCGTAAGCCTACCCTGCTGCAGCTGAAGAAAGATGGTCCCATGCAGGCCATCCGCAAGATGCGCACGATCTCGGTAGATGTGCTGCCTGTGGAAGATGAGAAGCGTGTGTTTATGGGATATGTATGGCTGAAAGATGTACTGAAGCTGGTGGATCGAAAGGAGACCTCTTTGCAGTCGGTCATCCGGAGCGAGGTGCCAAGTGTCTACCGTCACTATACGGTAGAGGAGATGCTGCCGTTGATTTCAAACCACAACTACCCTTTGGCAGTGGTCGACGAGGAGAGCAAGCGGTTGCTGGGTATCGTGACCCAGACATCACTGATCATTGAGGCTACCCGCTACGAGCGTGATGAGATAAAAGAGTTAATAGAAAAAGCAAACGAGATTTGATATGGAAAGAGTCATCAACTTAGGTAAATATATTGAACAGGGAATCAACGCCCTGGAGGAGAACTTCTCGTTTCTCTGGCGTGCCATTGATGAGGGTATCTCCTGGGCGGTCGATAACCTAAACGACCTGCTGCAGGGGATCCCTTTTGTGATTTTCCTGCTGCTCATCACCTTCCTGGCCTACTATGCCAGGACAGGCAGCAAGCTGTTCAAGAAGGAGGGCTTGAAAATGGGTGCCGGACTGGCTTCTTTCGTGGTCATCGGCTTCCTGCTGATCTATTTAATGGGTTACTGGGAGGATGCGATCCACACCACCACGCTGGTGCTGGTGGCCACCTTCATCGCCCTGATACTGGGAATCCCGCTGGGTATCCTCTCGGCAAGACACAAGACAGCCGATAGGATCATACGCCCCATCCTCGATTTTATGCAGACGATGCCGGCATTCGTCTATCTGATTCCGGCCATCTTCTTCTTCAGCGTGGGTAACACGCCGGGCATCATCGCCACGGTGATCTTCTCCCTGCCCCCGGCAGTGCGTCTTACCAGCCTCGGCATCAGGAACGTGCCGTCTGATGTGGTGGAGGCAGGTCATGCCTTCGGAGCCACCGAGAACCAGATCCTCTACAAGATTCAGCTCCCGCTGGCCATGCCGACCATTCTGACGGGCGTGAACCAGGTGATCCTGCTCTCCCTCTCCATGGTGGTGATCGCCTCGATGGTTGGTGCCCGTGGATTGGGTAGTATCGTCTATCAGGGAATCCAGCAAAACGATATCGCGAAAGGGTTTGAGTCGGGGCTCGGGATTGTGATCCTGGCTATCATCCTCGACCGGATTACCCAGTCGTTCGCGAAAAAGAAATAGAAAACAATTTTTTAAAACAGAGAAATATGGAAAAAATGAGTAAACTGCTGTCCATCTTTATGGCAGCTTCGATCCTGTTGCTTGCAACAGCCTGTGGCAACAGCCAAAAAAGTGACCGTGAAGAGGTGACCATCCTCTATCCCAACTGGGCCGAAGGGATTGCCCTCACCTACCTGAGCAAGGTAGTGCTTGAAGAGAAGGGTTACGATGTGGAACTGATCAACCTGGAGCCGGGTCTGATCTACGGTGAGCTGTCGAAAGAGAACTCCAAGGGAGATCTTTTCCTCGACGCCTGGCTACCCCACACCCATAAGGAGTACTGGGCAGATTACGGCGACAAGCTGGTGAAGCTGGGTGAAGCGTTTAGCGGCGGCACCACCGGGCTTGTGGTGCCCGACTATGTCACCATCAACTCCATCGAGGAGCTGAATGCACACCGTGACCGGTTCAATGGTGAGATCATCGGCATCGGCAGCGGAGCAGGGATACATGCCAGTACCCTGAAGGCGATCGAGGAGTATGATCTCGACTACGAGCAGATTACCTCCAGCGGTCCGGCAATGGTTGCCAGCCTCGACAAGGCTGTGAAAAGGAATGAGTGGATCGTGATCACCGGGTGGAAGCCCCACTTCATGTGGATGAACTTCGACCTGAAGTATCTGGAGGATCCCAAAGGAGTATACCCCACAGATGTCTGTGCCATCATATCCAGGAGAGGGTTTGAGGAGGATATGCCGGAAGTGGCAGCCTTCTACCGGAAGTTCAACCTGAACGAAGATCATCTTTACAGCCTGATGGCTGCCATCAATGAGCAGGGTGAAGATGCAGGTGCCGCCTCATGGTACGAAGCCAACAAAGAGATGATTGATGCCTGGTTTGAATAAATCTTACCGGTATTGATCGGTAAGTAACGACAAAAGCCGCCCCGAGGGCGGCTTTTGTATTTTCAATCTGTCGGGATGAGGTGACTCGAACACCCGACCTCCACGTCCCGAACGTGGCGCGCTAGCCAACTGTGCTACATCCCGATCTGTTTTGTGGGTGCAAAGGTAAATATTTTTTCTGTATTCATTCAAATTTGAGATAAAAAACAAAGCCAATGAGTAGATCGAATAAAAAAATTCGGTACATTTGCAGGGTACTTTTGCGGCAATAGCTCAGTTGGTAGAGCACTAGCTTCCCAAGCTGGTGGTCGCGAGTTCGAGTCTCGTTTGCCGCTCCCAGAAAATCAGGCACTTATCGGTTCATCCCGGTAGGTGCTTTTCTCATTGGCATATTCCAGAATCGTTACAAGCCCATCGCATTCAGTTCCGCTACCGCCAGCTCATAGTCCCGCTCCGTTGCCAGCACCTGTTCCAGCGCGTCGTAGTAGTAGCCGATTTCCGTCAGATAATCCAACAACGATATCTCACCCGCATCCAGTGCCTTTTTCAGTAACGCTTCATTGCGGTGCACGGTGAGCGACTGACGCAGGTTGGCTGCATTTTTCTGCAGGACCGATGCTTTCAGGTACGCTCCTTCAAGATGGTTGTAGAACTGCCTCTTCTGGTCCTCGAGCATTGTTTCCGTTGTCTTGACCCGCGCACGGGCTTCCTGCATCCGGTTTTTGTTCTCCCACAACGGAAGGGACAACCCTACCGCGATACCCTGGAATTGTTCGCCGACAACTTTTTCGCTCATGTAGCCGGCCTTAAATTTCGGCAAGGTGAGTGCCCTGCTCAGCTTGACCTGCTCCCTGCCGATGGCGATCTCTCCCTTTACATATTGCAGAACAGGGTTTATCCGCTCCATACCGGCAACCCACGACGCAAAATCGGTGGGCAGCACGGAGGGAGGATAGCGATCTTCCGTGATTTCAATCTCCTGCCCACCGTTCAGCCTCCTCAACTCGCTCTGCAGCCCTACCTGTTCCGATTGTAGCAGGCTCATCTCAGCCTGGATGGTGGTCAGGTTCAACCGCGACTTGTTGTACTCGATGATGTTGGCTTCACCATTGTCCAACATTTTCCGGGTGGCTTCTGAGATCTTTTCTGCATTTTGCAGTCGCAAACGCAGCTCGCTCATCCGGGCATTGAGGTAGACCAGCTCAATTGCCACCCGTTTGGCCGAGAGCAGGATGCCTATCCTTTCCGATTGGTAGGTAAGTTCTGCGTTTGTTTCCTGCAGGTCTGCGATCTCCCTGCGGTGGCCGTAGGCAGTGGGGAAGTCGAACGATTGGGTCACCGAGAAATCGGTTCGGTTGCCAATGGCACGCGGTTTACCCCAGAGGTGGTGGAACTCAACCTCCGGGTCGGGCAGGTAGATGCCGGTGCGGCTGGCAATTTTCCTGGTTGTCGCCTCTTCCCGCAAAGCCTTCAGCGTACGGTTGTTCGATTCGATGCTCTCCAGCACCCTGTCGTAAGGATTCTGGGCGAGTAAGGCTGTAAGAGGGATGATGGTCAGGATGATGCCAATAAGCTGTTTTTTCATTTTCTCTCCTTTCTTTTCTGGATGATTTCATATACAACAGGAACGATGTAGATATTCAACAAGGTGGAGGTGAGCAATCCTCCCAGTACCACCACTGCCATCGGACTCTGAATCTCGTTGCCCGGCTTGTCACCCTGAAACACAAGCGGTATCAGTGCCAGGGCGGCTGTGAGCGCTGTCATCAATATCGGGTTCAGACGATCCGCAGACCCTTCCAATACCGTCTCATGGAGCGGCTTCCCTCTCTCCTGCAACTGCTGGTATTTCGAAATCAGGAGGATCCCGTTTCGTGTGGCAATTCCAAAGAGTGTGATGAATCCGATGATGGAGGGAATGCTGACGATGCCGGAGGTGAAGTAAACGGCAAAAACGCCTCCGATCAGTGCCAGTGGCAGGTTGACCAGCACGATGGCCGAGAGGGTGGCATCCCTGAACTCCCCGAAGAGCAGGAGAAATATCACGCAGATAGCCAGGAAGGAGGCAATCAGCAGGGTACGGCCTGCACTTTCGGCACTCTCGAATTGTCCTCCATATTCTATCCGGTAACCTTCCGGCAGGGTGATATCCTGCTCCACGGCTGCCTTGATGTCATCCACGATGCTTTTCAGATCGCGACCCGCGGTGTTGGCCGATACCACGATCTTGCGCTGCACATTTTCACGTGAGATGTTGCTGGGCCCGCCCACGGAGACCACGTCGGCCACCATCCCCAGCGGCACTTTCCCTCCTGTTCCGGTATCAATCAATGCCGAACGAATCTCTTCTATGTGTTCCGTGTAGTGCTGGTTGAGCCGCAACACCAGGTCAAAGCTGCGCTCTCCTTCGTAGATATCCCCCAGCTTCTCCCCGGCAAAAGCCAACTCCACGAAGTGGTTGAACGCTTCGATGGTGATGCCGTACCTGGCCAGCATGGCCCTGTTGGCCCTGATCTGCAGCTGCGGTGTTTCTGTTTGCTGCTCCACCGAGAGATCCACCAGTCCCTCCACATCGCTGATCGCCTGTTGAACCTGATTCCCCATGAGGAAGAGGGTGCTCAGATCCGTACCGAATATCTTGATGGCGATGTTTGCCCTGGTCCCCGACAACATGTGATCGATCCTGTGTCCGAGGGGTTGTCCCACGGTGAATGCGATACCGGGAATGGCTGCGAGCGTTTCCCGTACCTCGGACAGAAACGTCTCCCTGCTTCTTTTACCCAGATTGAAGTTCACATCGATTTCGGCACTGTTGACCGATTGCGAGTGTTCGTCTAGCTCACCGCGTCCCGTGCGCCGTGCGGTATGGGTTACCTCCTCGATGTGTAGCAGCTCCCTTTCCATCAGGTCGCCCAGCCGGTTGCTCTCCTCCAGTGAGATCCCCGGCCTGGTGACGGCTGAGATGACCAGCGACCCCTCGTTGAATTCAGGCAGGAAGCTCCTTCCCATGGTGAGAAAGAGGATCATCGCCACCAGTAACAGGGAAACCGTGGGAACCAGGATCGCCCGCTTGTTTTTCAATACCCGGTTGAGGGATCTCCTGTAAAAGGCGTTCAACCGGTGGGTAAAACGTGTTTCACCCTTCGTTTTGTTTAGGTACTTCTCGTCCGAAAGCATCAGCCGGCACATCACAGGGGTAACGGTCATCGCTACCACCAACGACATGAAGAGTGAGACGATATAGGCCACTCCAAGCGGTTTCAACATCCTTCCCTCCATTCCTGTCAGGAAGAAGAGAGGCAGAAACGCTACGATGATGATGAGGGTAGCGTTCAGGATCGATGACCGGATCTCTACCGAGGCCTCGAAGATCACCTGCATCACCGGCAGACGCTCTTCCGCAGGCCTGCGGTGATTCTCTCTCAGCCGCTTGAAGACGTTCTCCACATCGATGATTGCATCGTCGACCAGCGAACCGATGGCGATGGTCATCCCACCCAGTGTCATCGTGTTGATGTTCATCCCCAGCAGGTGAAGCACGATCATCGATCCCAACAGGGAGAGGGGGATGGCAACGACGGAGATGACGGTGGTACGAAAGCTGGAGAGGAACAGAAAGAGAATGATGATCACAAACAGGGCACCCTCCAGCAATGCGCTCCCCACGTTTCTGACCGATGCTTCGATGAAATCGGCTTGCCGGAAAATCCGGGTGTCCATCTTCACATCTGCCGGCAACGACTTGTGCAACTCCTGCAGGTTCTTTTCGATGTTTTGCGTGACATTCAGCGTGTTGATGTTGGGTTGCTTGGAGATGGAGAGGATCACGGCAGGCTTGCCGTTCTGCGAAGCGTGTCCCATCTTCACGGCGCTGCCAATCACCACCTCAGCCACATCGGATACCACGACCGGCCTTCCGTTCACCGTCCGGATATAGGTCTGGCGCAGCTGCTCAAGGTCGTTGGTACGTGCCATGCCGCGCAGTGCATATTCATTTCCGTAGTCACGGATCACCCCGCCCGTGGAGTTGGCACTCATGGTGCGTCCCACCTGTGCCAGCTCATCCATCGTGACGCCGTAGTGGTTCATCTTTTGCGGGTCGGCGAGGATCTGGTATTGCTTGTAATCACCCCCAATGATCGTGACCTGCGAAACACCACCCGTGGCCAGTATGTTGGGCTTCACGATCCACTCGGCCAGCGTGCGCAGCTCCATCATCGATGTGCTGTCGGCCTGGAGCCCTACGAACAGGATCTCCCCCATCACACTCGACTGTGGGGCCAGCACCGGCACAACATCTGCAGGCAGCAGGCTGGAGAGCGTCACCATTTTTTCACTCACGATCTGACGGGCTCTGAAAATGTCCGTTCCCCAGTCAAATTCCACCCAGACAAAAGAGTAACCCTGCATCGAGGCCGAACGGACACGGCGGACATCCGTTGCTCCGTTCACTGCCGTTTCGATGTGGAAGGTGACCAGACGCTCCACCTCTTCGGCTGACATGCCGTGGGCATCGCTCATCACCACCACCGTGGGGGCCGTGAGGTCGGGAAACACATCCACATCCATCTGGCGGGTCGTGTAGATCCCGGCGATAACCAGCAGCGCTGCTCCCAGCAACACGAACTGCTTGTTGTGGAGCGAATATTGTATGATTTTGTTCAGCATGGTGTCTCATCTTTAATGAACATGCCCGGAATGGGCATCAAGGGCTCCCGCTGTTTGTGCCAGCTTCACGAGGAGTGCCCCCTTGCTGACCACTCGTTCCCCCTCAGTGATTCCTTCGCTTATCTCGGTTCGGATCCCGTTGCGCTTGCCGATCTTCACCGGCCGTTTCTCAAAGTACTCGGGGGTCAGCTGAACAAAAACAAAATAATTGCCCATCTCCTCCACCACTGCCTCATTGGCAACTGTTAACGCTTCATCGCTTGTCTGCGTCTGGATGTAGATATCGAGGAAACTGCCCGGCAGCAATCCGCCCCTGTTCTCTATCTGAAACACTACCGGAATCAGCGGGTTCTCCATATCGACCGATTTGCCGTAGGAGAGCAGCTCTCCTCCAAGCTCTTCCAGCGTGAATGAGCGCTCCTTTCCCGGGATGCGCAGGGTGGCCGATGTAACATGCAGCAGACTCTCATAATGGTGCGGACTGATGTCGGCCCTGACAAACAGATCCTTATTCTGAGAGACCGTCAGCAGGGTCTGTCCCGCTTCAGCAAATTGGCCATTGCGGACCAGCATGTTCGTGATAAAACCGCTGATGGGTGAGCTGACCGTTTGCCTGCCTGCTCTGAAATTGCGCTGCAGGTGGTTGTATGCCGCCTCCGCACTCGAGAATGCCCTCCGTGCTCTCTCCAGATCACTTTGTGAAACGATTCGATCCTCCGCCAATTGCGCTTTACGCTCATATTCCGCCCGGGCTCTTTCATATTCGCTTTCGACTTCTGCCAGGCGAACAGAGAGGTTGTTGTCCGACATGCCACCTGCATCAATGGTGAACAGAGCCTGCCCTGCACTGACGGAACGGCCCGCAATCAGTTCGTTGTCGCCTATTTGGACGATGCCGCTGGTTTGTGCCGTGATCACCCGCTGGTCACCGGGCGAGGGCTCAATTTGCCCCACCGTGTGGATGATTGCCCCAAACGGTTCCCGCCGCACCTCTTCGGTAGCGAAATCCACCTTCCAGCTTTGCTCTTTGGTGAAGCGCACTCCGCTGCTGCTGGTGACTGCTGCTTCGGCAGCCTCATGACGTGCCTCTTGCGGGTTGCTGAACACTGTTATCCCGGAAAGGGTTATTTGTGAATTACCCTCTTCCGTGCGGATGTCGAAAATGATTTTCCCCGATCCCTCTTTTCCAGGGTTCAGGGAGAAGCGGTAAATGCCCGGACGGATGGGCTGTTCCACTGTCTGATGCTCCTCTTCCGTGCCGACGATGAGGCGTGCCGTCACGCTCCCCTGTTCGAGCGGTTTGAAGTTTTTCAGATGTGTGAAGTGCGCCAGGATTTCACTTGTCTGCCCCTTGATAAAAGGTGTGGCTTCCGCGAACAGTTCCAGGTCGTTGTTGTAAGCGGTCAGTTGCAGGCTCTCTTCGTGGGCATGCTCATCGCTGACGCTCTCTTTACGGGTACAACTCAACAGGACAACTGCGAGAAACAGTGCCGCACCCAAACAGATATGTCTCATTTGTGCTGATTTTTTTCGGTGATTGTAAGATGATGGAATCTCTTCGGTCACCGGCAGATAAGGCCGGTAAAAAAATCAGCAGGCAGGAGGAGCTCTCAATCCGATGGATGCTCTTACCAGGTTGGTGTAATAGGATTCTTTGAATGGCTTTGGACGGAATGGCTTGTTGTCGTTCGGGTGGGTGACAGCCGGAATATCATCCACGGGAAGAAAGACGATACCGGGAACAAACTGCTCCGAAGCAGTTTGTCCGGGTTGACTCTGCTGTTTCGCCAGCAGGTAGGCCTGCGACAGCAGACAATCTGCGAACAGATCACTGTCGGCGGTGTGGGCATGATTTGATTCAACCGGCAGGGAATGATCTCTCTCACCGCTCTGGTTGTCCGATTTGGGCTCATCACAGTGACTGTGAAGATCACCGGCAGTAAACAGCGCAACGGGGATTCTGTGGTGTTGATGGTGTGGAATAGCAGTATAAGCCAACAGATTCAGGTTGGCAAGCAACAGAAACAGGAACCCTACTGCTCGTTTCATACCGGTTGTTTTTGCAAAGATACATTTTTTTCTGAAAATCCTCGAATCACCTTGTGCAATCTCTCTCTGATTGCTCAGGCATCGGTTGACACCGTGTGGCACCTAACGCAGAATCAAATAGAGAATCTTTGCATTTCTTTTTGTAAAATAAAACCCTTTCAGCACCCTTAATTTGCCGAAAAATTTGTTTATTTGTCATCGGAATCTTTCAAAATAACAGATGATATGATCCGCGATTTATCTGAATTGGTGCAACGCGCCAAAAACAGGGGGAGATCTACTGTTGCTGTGGCTGCTGCGGAGGATGAGGATGTGCTGATCTCCCTGCATCATGCCATGAGAGAGGGGTTTGTGACTCCTCTGCTGATAGGTGACAGCAACAGAATTGCCGCTGCCGCACGCCGTGCAGGTATCCCGACCGAGGGGATGGAGGTGCTGGATAACCGTGAGGGAGCTGCTGTCTCGGCACAGTTGGCCGTGGCGGAGGTGAGAGAGGGGCGTGCCGGCATGCTGATGAAAGGGCATGTGGGTACGGCCGACCTGCTGAAAGCGGTGCTCGACAAGGAAAAGGGACTCAACACCGGTGGGCTGCTGAGTCACGTGGCCTTCTTCCAGTCACCTTATTACCACAAGGTGTTTGGTCTCACCGATGCGGCGATGAATATTGCACCCGACCTGGAAGGAAAGAGGCTGATCCTGCTCAACGCGGTGAGGCTATGCCACCGGCTGGGAATCAGCAATCCAAAAGTTGCGGTGGCAGCGGCAGTTGAGAAGGTGAACCCGAAGATGGAGGCGACACTGCATGCTGTTGCTTTGAAAGAGATGAACCGAAACGGCCGGCTGTCCGGATGTGTGGTGGATGGTCCCTTTGCCATCGATATCGCCTTCAACCGCGAGTCGGCACAGCTCAAGGGTATCGGAGGAGAGGTGGCCGGTGATGCCGACCTGATCCTGGCGCCCGATATCGAGGCCGGCAACATGTTCTATAAGGCACTCAACTTCCTGGGGGGAGCCGTCTCTGCAGCGGTCGTAACCGGCGCCTCTGTTCCGATTGTGCTTACATCGCGATCGGACAACGACCGCAGCAAGCTGCTCTCACTGGCTCTGGGCGCTGTGATCAGATAATCAACCAGAAAATATCAAAACCATAAAATCATCAAACTATGGCAACCAACACCCGCATCCTGGTGATCAACCCGGGATCTACCTCTACCAAGATCGCCATCTACCAGCAGGAGAAGGTGATCTTCCTGAAAACCATCAAGCATGCTCCTGAAGTATTGCGCCGTTTTGCAAAGATCACCGATCAATATGAATACCGGAAGGATATCGTTTATGAGGAGCTGAAGAGCGCGGATGTGCCTTTGGAGACCATCGATGCCGTGATTGGCCGCGGGGGCCTGGTAAAGCCGATTGCATCGGGTGTTTACCGGGTGAACGATGCCATGCGCGACGACCTGCTCGCATGCAGGCGGGGAGAGCATGCCAGCAACCTGGGCGCATTGATCGCATACGACATCGCGAAGTTACTGCCCTCGGCAGAGGCATTTATTGCTGATCCGGTGGTGGTGGATGAGCTGCAGCCGCTTGCAAGATATTCCGGTCATCCCCTCTTCGAGAGAAGGTCTATCTTTCATGCCTTGAACCAGAAAGCGATTGCCCGTGCACATGCCAAGTCGGTCATGAAGAAATATGAAGATCTCAATCTGATTGTGGTGCACCTGGGTGGCGGTATCACCGTGGGAGCCCATCAGAAGGGGAAGGTGATCGATGTGAACCAGGGACTGGATGGCGACGGCCCTTTTTCTCCGGAACGTTCCGGGACGCTGCCTGTGGGGCAGTTGCTGAAAGTGGCTTTTAGCGGCATTTACAGCTACGAGAAGATGTCGGAGATGATTGTAGGCAAAGGGGGTATGATGGCTTACCTCGGTACCAACGATGCCTATGTCGCCGAACGGGAGGCGAAGGATGGCGATAAGAAGCACCGCGAGGTGCTGGAGGCGATGGCCTATCAGGTGGCAAAGGAGATCGGTGCCATGGGCACCGTGCTGAAAGGTGAGGTGGATGCGATCCTGATCACCGGCGGCATCGCCAACAGCAAGTGGTTCTGCAACCTGGTGATCGAGCGGGTCTTCCGCATCGCGCCGGTGCATGTTTACCCGGGTCAGGATGAGATGGGTGCCCTGGCGGAGAATGCCCTGCTGGCCCTCAACGGTGAGATCGAAGTGAAGGAGTACCGATAAATGATCTTCCTGTTTAATCCCGAACACGACCTGGCGCTGGCTCACTTCTCTCCAAACTACACACCGCCCGCCTCGGCGGCGCTCATGGCGGCCGAGCTGGCGCTGCTGCCGGCATGGTACGGCGAGGGTGACCCGGTGGTAGCAGAAGGGGAGCGGCACCGGCTGCACCTTGAAGCGGTGCGGCAGTTGCTGCCGATCACTTCTTCATTGCTCTCCTACTCCGAAGTAAGCCTACAGACCAACCAACCTATTATCCCCTGGGGGTGGAACCCCCTCTTGAGAAAACGACTCATCAGCTATGGGGTGCACGAAGAAAGGTTGCCTTCTCCGGAAGAGCTGCAGAGGTTGAGGGCCTATTCCCACCGGCAGCACGCCGTGCGCATCCTGGGTGAGCTGCAGGCTGAGGAGCCTGCCTTTTGCGGCGAATCGCGCTATGTCACCTCCCTGGAGGATCTGCTGGCTTACCTCCAATCCTTCTCCGGCGACAAGCTGTTAAAAATGCCGCTCTCCGGCAGCGGCAAGGGACTGATTCGCGTGCTGGGGACGATCACCGACAAGCAGGGCGACTGGTGCCGGCGGGTGATCCGCGAGCAGGGGGGAGTGGTGGCAGAGCCGGTATTGCGCAAGGTGGAGGATTTCGCCATGGAGTTCTACCTGAAAAGGGGAAAAGCACAATTTGCCGGCTATTCGCTCTTTCGTGCCACCACCTCGGGGGCTTACCGGGGGAACGAGTTATTGTCTGATGCCCTGATTCTGGAGAGACTGTCCCGCTACATACCGATCCGTTTGCTGGACGATCTGCGTGCGTCGCTTACGGCAAAGCTTGCCGCCAGCTTTCCCCATTACAACGGGTATGCAGGTGTGGATATGATGATCTGCGATACCGGTGCGGGATACCGTATCCAGCCCTGTGTGGAGATCAACATGCGGATGAACATGGGAATGGTGGCGCGCATCTTCCACAACCGGTTTATGCCGGACCATGGGGAGGGTAGCTTCACGGTCGCTTACTTCAAAAAGCCGGGCAGCGCGCTGCTGTTTCACCGGAAGATGCAGGTGGAGCATCCGCTCAAAGTGGAGCAAGGGCGCATCATATCGGGCTACCTGGCACTTACACCGGTAACGGGGACTACCCGCTATGCAGCTTATGTGATTGTCTGACCTCTGCCTGCTGTCAAAGAGAAAATCCCGCAGCCAACAGGAGCTCTTTCCCTTCTCAGCGGCTCGGTACATATCGGGTTTGTGCTCCGGCAGCGAGGATATGGAGGGGATGCGGATCAGTTCGAACAGCTCTTCAAGGAATCGTTTTTCGTGGGTTTGAAAAAAACTGCTATATTTGAAAAAAAAATAAACTTTTTATGAATACCCGGTCTTTTATTGCCATTGCCGTGACGATTACCCTGTTGACGGCATGCACAAACAATCAGGATAAGAAACAGGATATGAAACAGGCAGAGTTTATCACCGCTACGCAGTTGCAAGCGGTGATCACACAGTTGAAAGACTCGCTCGGTGAGGCAGATGCCTTCCGCATCGAACGTGGCGTACAGCAGGTGGCAGCCCTCTGGCGCGAGCAGGATGGCAACGCCGATGTGTTTGCACAGTTCTGCAAGAGCTCGTTCGTGGCCGACACGGCAGCACTTTTCAAGCTATTCAGCACGCTGGAACGCAACTTCGAGGTGATCGGCGGATACTTCCACAAAATGGATGTGGAGCTCAAAATGCCGCTGCAACTGGAGGGTCCCGACATCACGCCGGTCGATATGATGTTTGGTAGCTACGATGCGTCGGCGCATCTCACCGACGATCTCTACGGCAACAAAATCGCCTTCCTCACCGCACTCAACTTTCCCTTTTTCTCCCTTGAGGAGAAGACGGAACGGGGTGCTAAGTGGAGCCGCAGGGAGTGGGCTTATGCCCGCATGGGAGACCGCTTCATCTCCCGCGTGCCGGCAGCCATACAGCAGGATATCTCCCAAACGCTCACGGAGGCCGATGCCTATATCTCCGACTACAACATCTTCATGGGCAACCTGCGGAACGAGGCGGGTGAGCAGCTCTTCCCCGAAGGGATGAAGCTGATTACCCACTGGGGGTTGCGCGACGAACTGAAGTCGAACTATGCCGACCCGGAACGGGGACTGGAGAAGCAGCGGATGATCTACCGGGTGATGCAGCGCATCATCGACCAGTCCATCCCGCGGGAGGTGATCAACAGCGGATCGCACACCTGGAACCCGGTGACCAATGAGCTTTTCATTGATGGGGACATCGTGACGGGTACTCCCGAGGATACTCATCGCTACGAGGTGTTCCTGAAGAACTTCCATGCCATGCGTCAGCTCGACGCCTACTCACCGCATTACCCCACCCAGCTGGCCCGCGCCTTCGATGGCACCATGGAGGTGCCGCAGAAAGATGTGGAGGCACTCTTTGTGGGGTTGCTCTCCTCGCCGCAGGTGAAGGAGGTGGCTGCCTTTATCGCCTCACGACTGGGACGGGAGCTGGAGCCGTTCGATATCTGGTACAACGGTTTCAAGGGCGGGGAGGGGATCCCCGAGGAGCAGCTGACAGCCCTCACCTCCCGTAAGTATCCCGATGCGAAGGCTTTGGAAAAAGATCTGCCCAACATCCTGGTGAAGCTGGGCTGGAAACCGGAGCGAGCGAAGGAGATCACCTCGCTCATCACCGTCGATGCCTCCCGCGGTGCCGGCCATGCCTGGGGTGCTGCCATGCGCAACGATGTGGCACGACTGCGCACCCGGATCGGGGAAAACGGAATGGACTATAAGGGATACAACATCGCCGTGCATGAGTTTGGGCACAACGTGGAACAGACCATCACGATGAACGACGTGGATTACTACATGCTAAACGGCGTGCCCAACACCTCGTTTACCGAGGCGGTGGCGTTCCTCTTTCAGAAGCGCGATCTGGAGCTGCTGGGCCTGAAGGACAGCAATCCCGGTGAGGAGCATTGGCTCGCCCTCAGCAGCTTCTGGTCCGCCTACGAGATCATGGGTGTCTCGCTGGTCGATATCAGGGTGTGGGAGTGGCTCTACGCCCATCCCGATGCCACGGCGGCCGAGCTGAAGGAGGCGGTGATCGCCATTGCAAAAGAGGTGTGGAACAGCTATTATGCCGGTCTGCTGGGTGGTAAGGATGAGATGCTGCTCGGCATTTACTCCCACATGATCGATAACCCGCTCTACCTGCCCAACTACCCGATGGGGCACCTGATCGATTTCCAGATTGAGCAACAGGTGAAGGGGAAGAACCTGGCGAAGGAGATCGACCGGATGTGCAGACAAGGCAGCATCATCCCCCAGCTCTGGATGCAGCATGCCGTGGGGTCGCCCATCTCTATTGACCCGCTGCTGTCCGCAACAGCGGAGGCTCTGGCGGCATTGAAACAATAAATGGCTGCGGGATTGTACTTTTTTTCGCGGAAAAAGTGTAATTTTGTAGCCAGAACAGGAAAGATGCCGGAGTGGTCGATCGGGGCGGTCTCGAAAACCGTTGTACCCTCATGGGTACCAAGGGTTCGAATCCCTTTCTTTCCGCAATAATTACCTACACCACCTCACTCATCGCCGGATAATCGGTCCGGTTGGAGTAAATAAACAGGAGTGAGCCTCCCTTGATGGTATCGATGATGGGTTTTGCCAGCTCCCTGGGAAGCGCGGGGCAGCCGTAGCTTCGTCCCAGCCGTCCTGCGGATCGGATGACCTGCTCGCTGCAGTAGTCGGCACCATGAATCACGATGGCGCGTGATCTTGCCTCGTCGTTAATACCTTTTTCCAGTCCATCCAGCAACAGCGAATAGCCATTGCTACCCTGATAGGTGCCGCCTGTGCGGTAAAAACCTAGCGAACTCTTGTGCGAACCGTTTCTGTTGGAGAACGATGTGGCATAGTTGTCCCCGCTGTTCCGCCCGTGAGCGACATAGGTACTATACAACACCTCTTTATGTGCAAGATCCAGCACATACATCCGCTTCTCAGTGGAGGGAAGGCTGAAATCAATCACTGTGAGAATAGCAGAATTGTTGTTGTTTAACTTTTTATAACCCGTAAAGGCGGCTTTGAAAGCGTCAACTTGCATCAATTCGCTGAGGTTCATCTCTTCGTACAGGAGCACACAAGCGTTGTCAAAAAAACCCGAGTACCAATTCTCATGGGGCTTGTATCCCCCTCCAATAGGGAAAGTGAGGTTCCCAAAGATGAGAAAAAGTATAGATATGATGATGGTGCGCATAGCGTCATTCAGAAAATTATTCCCAAATATATCTTTTTTTCTGATACCACCTTTAGTCAATCACCACCACAACTGACTCTTTAACAGTCGCACGGTCGTAAATGAATTTCGAGTGTGACGATGCGTTTCTCACGCACATGTGCGACCGGGGAGTTGTTCCCAGCGAAGGACTATATTCAATGATACGCTTTCTTGGCAACTGTACGGGCACACCGTGCACGTAGGCACCATTGGTGAAGCGTGAGGCATAGGGGGCATATCCGGCAATCTGCGAGGTGCCGTCGCGGACGTAGTACATCTTCTCTTTCTTTTCCTGTATGGCAAAAATACCGGTAGGTGTTTCCTGTGCGTGCGGTGGGTTATGCATTCCCGTGGTGGCAGGGTTCATGCTGAGGATACACCATACATCTCCTCTTTTTTCCAGCAGGGCGATATTTTGATTGGTGACGTCTACTGCGACAACCTTATCGAAGCTGATCGTGTCGCCCCACACCTTCAGATAGCGTTTTGGCACCAGGTACTCCCCTTCAAAAGAGACACCCCGCACCCTTACCATCTCTGTGGTGTCACTATCCAGGATCTTCACCAGCCATCCGTCTCTGCCGTAACGCAACAGCTCTTCCTCGTTCTCAACCGCATAGAGCGGTGCCGATTGATAGCGTTCAACACCGAACTGGTCCGAGACACGTCCATATTCGTTGCGTACAAAACCCTTGATGGTGGGCGATTCCCCGTTCATATTCTTATAGTTGCTCAGTACACCCCAGTTCCCTCCATCGGCAACCGCATTTTCAAGATGGGCAATTTTCTCTTTGATCTTCTCCCATTGAAAACGGCGGACGGTATCCTGGTAGGGATATTCATCGTCCAGCGTGTACTGTTCATATTCCAACTCTTTTTTCAACTGGATATCGGCTCCTGTCCATTCTCTTCTTTTTTCGCGTTCAGGGGCGATGGAATCGATTATCTCCAGCGTGATATCCGGTTCGAGATTGTCACTGCTGTCACCGGGCTTGCAACCTGTATAAAGGAGCAACAGAAACATTGAGATGAGGGTGAGGGTGTATGGATTTCCCGGTTTTGTCATCGTTTTTTTATGGAACCAATGGAGCCTTATTCCATTTTCCGGATCCGTGCATCAATGCCGCTCTCCTCCAACTGCTCCTTGATCGGTTTCACATCGGTCTCGCCGAAATGGTAGGGGTAAAGCACCTTTGGAGAGAACATTTTCGCAGCACGTACCGCCTGCTCCACGGTCATGGTGTAGGGCTGATTCACCGGCAGGAAGGCGATGTCGATCTCTTTCAGGTTGCTCATCTCGGGGATGTCTTCGGTATCGCCGGCTATGTATATGCGCAACCCGTCGATGGTGAGCATATAACCGTTGTCGCGGTGACGGGGGTGATACTGCTCCCGTCCCGGAGTGGTATTGTATGCGGGGACGGCATCCAGCCCGATATCATCGGTCAGCCTTAATCTCTCACCGTTGCGGATCTCCTCCCCTTTTCCCAGGATCTCACGGGAGGAGGGGTTGAGAATCAGTCGCGTATTGTCTTTGGTGAGTGCCTCGACTGCCTTTGCATCAAGATGGTCGCCATGCTCATGGGTCACCAGGATGAAATCGGCCTTCGGAAAGGTGCTGTAGTCGGCAAACATGGTCACAGGATCCACCTGGATATGCTGCCCCTCGTAGGTGAGCATCAACGACCCATGTTTGATAAAGGTGAGGGTCACCTCTTTGCCGTTGTCGGTGCGGAAGCTGTCTTTTTCATACTCACCTGCCGTACCCAGATGAGTGAAAAGAAGTGTCATTGCTAAGCAGAGAATTGTAGATTTCATTGTGTTTGATTTTTGGAAATGAGTAATTGCATTTTCATCGTTCTATGGTGGAACAAAAGTAGGAAATCTTTGTTTACTATTTCCACCGGAACGCTAAATTTCTTACATTTGTCTTTCAATACCAACCTATGCAGAAATATCTTTTCATTCTTCTGGCTCTCTTGCTGGTTGTTGCCTGCAGTGGCGGTTCCAAAAACAGGAATGAGGCAAAGAAGCAACTGCTCACCGTTACCATTGAACCGCAACGCTACTTCCTGGAACAGCTGGTAGGAGAGGATTACAGCGTCAACACGCTGGTACCCCCCGGCACCAGCCCCGAGACCTATGAGCCCTCCCCCTCCGTGATGATCGACCTGGGGAAGAGTGCCATCTACTTCCGTGTGGGTGACCTGGGGTTTGAGAAGGCATGGAGTGCACGTCTGGCGGAAAACAACCCGAATGTGAAAATTGTGGACTGCTCCACGGGCATTGAACTGATGGCGGGTGATCCACTCAATCAAGAGCAAGTGAGTCATGCGGGGCACGGCCACACACACGAGGCTCTTGATCCCCATGTATGGTCCTCCCCCCGCGCCATGCGGATCTTTGTGCGGAACATGCTCGATGCACTGGTGGATGCCAACCCTGAAAGAGCAGAAACCTACCGGGAGAATTATCTCCGTTTATCAGAGAAGATTGATGCAGTGGACAGCACCCTCACGGCATTGCTGGAGATAGCGCCCTCCCGCTCTTTCATCATCTACCACCCCGCGCTGGGCTACCTTGCCCGCGATTACGGCCTGCGGCAGCACAGCATTGAATTCGAGGGGAAGAACCCTTCACCGGCGCAGCTCAAAGAGCTGGTCGACCTGGCCCGGCGGGAGGAGATCAACACCCTTTTCGTGCAGCGCGGCTTCGATCTGAAGAACGGTGAAGTGATTGCCCGTGAGATCGGTGCCGAGCTGTTTGAGATCGATCCCCTGCGCTACGAGTGGGACGAAGAATTGATTCGGATTGCCACCATCCTCTCCCGACAACACGATGAACAGACTGATTGAGATCACCAACCTGTCGGTGGGTTACGAGAATAAGCCCGATGTGCTCAGAGATGTGTCGCTTACCATCTATGATGACGATTTTCTGGGCATCATCGGTCCCAATGGTGGGGGGAAGACCACTCTGCTGAAGACGATGCTGGGGCTGATCACACCCGATTCCGGCACGGTGCGGTTCTACCACGGGGAGCGGCAGGTGCCCTCGCTTAACATCGGCTACCTGCCGCAGATCAACCAGATCGACCGTAAGTTTCCAATCTCTGTCTCGGAGGTGATTCTCTCGGGACTGACCCTGCGCAAGCAGCTCTTCCGGCGTTATGGTGCGGCGGACAAACGGCGGGTGAGAGAGGTGGCGGGGCGACTGGGTATCACCGACCTGCTGCCGCGTGCCATCGGTGAGCTGTCGGGGGGGCAGTTGCAGCGGGTGCTGCTTGGCAGGGCCATCATCGATAACCCGAGGTTGATCATCCTGGATGAGCCGAGCACCTACGTGGACAAGCTGTTCGAGACCAACTTCTACAAACTACTGGGTGACATCAACAAAGAGATCGCCATCATACTGGTGTCGCACGATGTGGGCACCATCATCTCACTGGTGAAGAACATCGCCTGCGTAAATCAGAGGCTCCATTATCACTCCGGGAACGAGATATCGCAGGAGTGGCTGAACAACGCTTACGACTCCTGTCCCATTGAGCTGCTGGGGCACGGTTCCCTGCCGCACCGGGTACTGATGCAGCATGACCATCCCGAAGCGGAACCACACAACCCGTCTCAAGACTAGCTCACAGGTGATGCAACCAGCATCATTTTTGCAGGGTTGTTGTTGGTGAGAGCCATTGGCAGCGTGGCCCCCGGTGATTCCCGGGGAGCAGCACCGTAAAAGGGATTGTTTACAGGAATCGCTGCTGTTCACCCGGTTTCGGCAAACGGCAGGCATCTCTTTGTCCGAACCATCTGTACCTGTTCCGGGCGACGAGATCGTAGGCTGCATGAGAGATTCTCCGGGGCATGATCCTCAGTAGGAAGGACAGCCATGAATAACCTTTCAGCTCTCTGGTGATGGCGATTACCGCCTCCATTCCTTCCAGCAGTTCATCCTCATCAATCAATATCAGTGTTTTCAGCGTGGCGTCGGCATGGCCACGCAGCTCCAGCAATTTGCGCCCCTGGTCGCTTTGCTGAGCAGCAAAGCGAAAGATCTGTTGCTTGTCCTTTTTCAGGATGAAATTGACGGTGGCATTACAGAAGTTGCAGACGCCGTCGAATAGGATGATTTTCATTGATTTTTACACAAAAAGGGTGTCAGTTCCAATGAGCTGACACCCTATGTGGAATGAGAATTATTGTCTGATCAGGTACTCCGCGATCTGTACCGCGTTCAGCGCGGCGCCCTTGCGGATCTGATCCGATACCGACCAGAAGCTGAGCCCTTTGTCGTTGGTCAGGTCCTTGCGGATACGGCCCACATAGACAGGGTCCTTGCCGCTGAGATCGATCGGCATGGGATACTCCTTGTTGGCGGGATTGTCGATCACTACCACACCCTCGGCTTTCTCAAATGCTTCGCGAGCTTCCTCAACCGGGATGGGACGTGCTGTTTCCACCCAGATTGCTTCCGAGTGTGCCCGCATCACGGGTACGCGGACACAGGTTGCACTCACCTCAATATCGGAGTGCATGATCTTGCGCGTCTCGTTGTACATCTTCATCTCCTCCTTCGTGTAGCCGTTGTCGGTGAAGAGATCCACCTGCGGAATCAGGTTGTAAGCTAGCTGATAAGCAAACTTGCTGATGGTGGGCTCCTCGCCGTTCACCAACTGCCTCTGCTGCTCTTCCAGTTCCTGCATCGCTGCAGCACCGGCACCCGATGCTGCCTGGTAGGTGGCCACATGCACCTTCTTAATGGGCGAGAGGTTATTGATCGCCTTCAGTGCGACCACCAGTTGTGCCGTGGTGCAGTTGGGGTTGGCGATGATGTTGCGGGGATGGTTCAGTGCATCGGCGGCATTCACCTCGGGCACCACCAGGGGTACATCCTTCTCCATGCGGAAAGCACTGGAGTTATCGATCATGATGGCTCCATGTTTGGTGATGGTACCGGCAAACTCGATGGAGGTGCCGCCGCCGGCCGATACAAAAGCTATGTCGATTCCCTTGAAATCGTCGTTATGTTGCAGCTCCTTCACCTTGATCTCCTTGCCTTTGAAGTGATAGGTGGTGCCGGCACTGCGTGATGAGCCGAACAAAACAAGATTATCGAGGGGAAAGTTTCTCTCTTCCAGTATGCGCAGCAGCTCTTGGCCTACTGCTCCGCTGGTTCCTACAATTGCGATGTTCATGAGAATAAAAATTTATACGTGTTGATAACCATGCCGAGATCCCTCCTTTTCATTTTCATTGCTGATGGAAGAAAATCGTGTGATATTTAAACCACAAAGATATATAAAAGCCGATAAATGTGGCAATCTGGGACTGTTAAAGTGTTATTTTTACCGGATGGCGACCTTTTTCGTGGTTCTACCGATTTTCAGGATGTAGTATCCTCTGGACAGGTTGACCGGATACTCCCCATTGCCGGGGGGTATGCGTCGACTGTATACTTTTACTCCCATGATGTTGTATATCTCCAGGATCATCACTCTCTGCAGATTTTCTACATAGATCCTGTTTTCAACCACCTTGACAATAATTTCCGGTTCCTGTTTCACCTCCCCCTGCTTCATCGTGTCTGCAACCTCCGCTCTGATCGGGACAGAGTCGTTTTCCTCTGCCTGGGCAGGTAGCCTAACGCAGCAAAGGAGTAACAGCAGGAGGATGAACAGGAAACGTTTCATTGGCAGTAGGCTCTGTCACAAAGATACTATTTTTCCTTCATCTGCCAGATCGGTGTTTGAGAAAACCGCCCTGGCCTCATGAAGCAGGGTCTCCAGCTCATTGTAGCGTGAAGAGTAGTGACCGATGAGCAGCTTCTTTACACTGGCGGCAGCAGCAATCTCTGCTGCCTGCCTGGCGGTTGAGTGATAGGTTTCGGCTGCCCGGTTCCGTTCGCTCTCGGCAAAAGTGGCTTCATGATAAAGCAGATCCACCCCTTCAATGAAGGGGATGATCTCAGGGGCATAGGCCGTGTCGGAGCAGTAGGCATATCTCCGCTGCGTCTCTTTCTCTTCGAAGAGAAAGCCGTTGGTGTCGACCCGGTGTTTCAGCGGGAAGGAGCTGACCCGTAAGGTTTTGTTTTCATAGATAACCTCTTTTTTTCCCGCGTTCAGCGGGTGGAGCTGTATTTTGAAAGACAGGTGCTGTCCCATGTAGATTAGCAGGGGCTTGAGCATCAGCTCGATCTCCCTGTGGGCGTAGATGTGCAGGTCGTTGGTTCGTCCCAGCATGCTGAGGGTGGAGATCAGGCCGGGCAGGCCGAAGATATGGTCGCCATGCAGGTGAGAAATGAAGAGTGCCTGGAGCTTCCCTATTCGTGTCTTGTACTTGCGCATCGGTAGCTTTGTTCCCTCACCGCAGTCGATCATGAAGAGCTTCTCGTTGAGCTCTACCAGTTGTGAGGGCGGGTTGTGCAGGGTGGTGGGCATGGCCGATCCGCAGCCCAGGATGGTGATGTTGAACCTTGTCATATCAGCGGATTCCGATCAGTTTGTGTGTTTGTAGGCTCAGTGCCCACTCCGGATGCTGTTTGATCAGGGAGATGCAGTAGTCCACGTTTTCCGGAATCAACTGCTGGCCTTCGAAGATGGGACTCAGCAGGTAGCGATCTGTTCTGGGGAGAACGGAGATATCCGGCAGGGGGTCCCCTGCTTGCATGGGAAATCGCAGTTCATCCACCGCGGGGATCAGTTCCCTCACCTTCCCGAACTGTTGCTTGGGGCTGCAGGTGATATAGTCGATGCCGGCCGGTAGCGGTCGCGTGCCATTGGTCTCAATGGCCTGGAGGTATCCCCTCTCCTTGAAGAAAGCAACCACCTCATCGGTCAGTTGGAGAGTGGGCTCCCCGCCTGTCCAGACGATCCATCTGCAGGGCCAGTCTGCGATCTCACCCAGCAGCTCCTCCAGTCCCATTTTCACTCCACGTTCAAAGTTGGTGTCGCAGAAGCTGCAGGCCAGGTTACACTTGGCCAGCCGGATGAAGATAGATGCCTGCCCGGTGCGTCCTCCCTCTCCCTGGAGAGAGTAGAAAATCTCATTCACATTCAGGTTCATAGATGGCCGATGTCTTGTATGTTTCACTTACCTCGATGGCGTAGAGTTCGGGGAGCAGTGGCTTGAAGTGATCGTAGATCATCTTCGCCAGGTTCTCAGCCGAGGAGTTGAGGGGGGCCATGATCTCGTTGAGGTTCCGGTGATCGAGTTGCGTGTCGATATACTCTTTCACGATTCGAAGCTCGTTGTAGTCGCGGACGAACCCTTGACTGTTCAGTTCGGGTGAGCGGAGGTGAACAGTGACCAGGTAGTTGTGTCCATGTAGCCGGCTACAGGGGTGATCCTCAGCGAGTCCTTGGAGGGAGTGTGCCGCTGAGAAATGAAATTGCTTGCTTATCTTGTACATGTTGGTTGTGCTGTTGATTTACTCTTTGTCATTGCTGTTGCCCACCCATTTCAGGTGGGTTTTGAGCGGATAATGATCTGAAAAAGGCACCCTGTCAACCTTTGTGTGGAATGCTTTCAGCTCCTCGCTGTGCAGGATGTAGTCGATGCGAAACAGGAAGAAATCCTCGTGGTAGGTGATCCCCGGCCCGAAAGCGGTGGAGACGTAGGCATCCTTCAATCCTCTCTTCATTCTGGAATAGGCATAAGAGATGGGGGTGTCGTTGAAGTCGCCGCAGATGATGGTTCCATCGGTCTGCTGTGTCGCGATATAGCTCTTCACTTTCTCTACCTGCCGGGCACGCATCCGGTAGGCACTGCCCAGCCGTCTGCGGATGTTGCTGGTCACCTGTTCCAGCTTCACCGAATCAATGTTCTGGAGGAAATCGCTGTAGAGTTTTTTATCCTCCGCCATGATGCTGTTCGATTCCAGGTGTACGTTCGCCACCGTATAACGCTTTCCGTCGATGTTGATGGTGTAGACCGCTGCACCGTTATAGGAGGACTCAAAGACGATCTCGTCGGTCTTCTCGATGGGATACTTCGAGAAGCATGCCAGCCCAAAGATATGATATTTTCCGGATGATTCCAAACCGGTGACAGACCGGTAGGGATACTGGTTCAGAATGCGGTTCACATCTCTCTGAGAGAAGATCGATTGTCCGGTCTTGCTTACCAGATACTCCTGGAGGCAGACAATGTCGGCATCGGTTGCCGCGATGTAATCCAGTATGGGATGCTCTTCCGAATTTTTGTTCCGCTCTTCCGGGAACCCCTGCACGTTATAGGTCAGTACTTCGATAGTTCCGTATGGCTCCTTTACCGGAAAGAGATGCATCGGGAAGAAAGTGGTCACCGGTTTGTGGCAGATCAGCAATGCCGTCAGAGAGATGAGTGCCAGCTTCCATTTCGAAAAGAAGATCCAGAAAACAAGGTAGGCTACATTGACCAGAAGGATGAATCCAAATCCCAGTCCGATGTAGGAGAAGAGGTTGGTTTTGAGCGGTGAAACACTCCAGGAGAGAAAGGAGGTGAAGAGTAACAGGATTGCTACCAGGTTGGTGGCGAAGATGATCCACTTGATATAATCCCTGAATGTCCGCTTTTTACTATTTTTTGCTCGCATCGAAAAGCTTCTTTTTTTCTTCTGATGAGAGGCTGCCATATCCCGACTGTTTCAGCTTGTCCAGGATCGCATCGATCACCTCCTGCTCATCATGCTTTCGCTTGTTGTACTCCCAGTCGGTCTCGTTGCGACTGTGTTTTACCTTCATCCTGGCACCTTTTTTCCGTGGTTTGAAGAGACCTACCAGCCCGTCGAGCAGGCGACTCATCCAGTTGGTGATATCTCTTCCCCGTTTGTATTGCATGGCGAAGATATATCCCAACAACGCTCCACCGATATGAGCCACATGACCTCCGGGGTTGGCAGGGCTGCCCAGTGAGAGGAAATCGAGGATAAAAGCAAAGATGGCGATATAAACGATCTTAACCGGGCCCAGGAAGAGGAGGTTCATCTGCACCTCAGGGTGGTAGAAGGCGGCACCCATCACGATGGCCATCACCGCAGCTGAGGCACCGATCATCCATCCGGGTCCCATCTCTGTGTAGTAGGGGATGGTGTTGAAGGCAACCACGTAGAGGAGGGCACCTGCCAGTCCCCCCAGCAGGTAAAGGCTTCCCAGGGTACGTCCGGTGAAATATTGCAGGAAGATCTGCCCGAACCAGTAGAGCCAGAGCATGTTGAAAAGCAGGTGCAGGAATCCCTCATGTACGAACATATAGGTGAGGAGGGTCCAGATGCGGCTCAACAAAATCGGGACATGAGAGGGTACACCCAGGAAAGTGATCGGGTCCACAGCATGGATATTGAAAAGTGTGAAGATGACCACTACCACTTTCAGAGCAACAAAAACGAGGGTGTTGGCAAAGATCAGGCGTGTGATCACATTTCCTGTCCTGTACTTCTGTTTCAGTCTATCAATAATATCGGCCATATTTCCTGTCTCGTTTTCTCCAGTAAAGAATCATGAAGATTCCGAACAGCATCCCTCCCAGGTGAGCAAAATGGGCTACATTGTCGCCCGACCGGTTGGCTACGCCGAAGATAAGTTCCAACAATCCGTACCCGATTACAAACCACTTAGCCTTGATAGGGAAAGGGAATGGAATGATGAACAGCTCCGCATTGGGAAAGAGCAAGCCAAAAGCGAGCAGAATACCGAAAACGGCACCTGAAGCTCCCACGGTGACGCTGTCGACCATGGAGAACATTTCCTGTGGCAATACCGCCTGAACACGGATGTAGAGGATCAGCAGCTGAATGAGTCCTGCCCCGATACCTGTTACCAGGTAATAGGTGAGGAAACGCTTGGGTCCCCATACCTGTTCCAGGGTTCGTCCGAACATAAAGACGGCAAACATGTTGAAAAAGACATGTGAAAAGGAGTAGGGATCATGCAGGAACATATAGGTGACCAGCTGATAGATGCGAAACTGCTCCGCAGCAGGGAAGTGCAAGCCGAACAGACCGGTAAGGTCAATGTTGGCCCTGCTCAGCAATACAAACTGAGCCAGCCAGATGATCACGTTGATGATGATCAGGTTCTTGGTGACCACCGGCAGCATTCCCGCAAAACTATTTCTTGAATTATTCATATTTATACCCAACTGTTGAGGCGCAAAATTACAATTATTTCCTGCAATTTGCGGTTTTATGCTACATAAATGGTTTTTTTTTATAAAAAACAAGTACTTTTTATCATTTTTCTTGATTTTGTAGGTTTTAACGCTTATATTTGGCAACTAAAATAAGGCTCAGCCTTGACTTATCGTATGTTTAATTATTAATTTACCATTTCTTATGAACAAATCAGAACTTATTAGCGCTATTGCCGAAAAAGCCGGTCTTAGCAAAGTGGATGCAAAGAAAGCATTGGACGCCACTCTCGACACCATCTCCGGTGAAGTAAAAGCTGGCGGCAAAGTTGTATTGGTCGGATTCGGCACATTCTCCGTATCTGAAAGAAGCGCCAGAAAAGGAATTAACCCGCGCACGAAGAAAGCCATCAACATTCCTGCAAAGAAAACCGCTAAATTTAAAGCCGGTTCGGAATTGTCGAATCTCTAAGTTGTTGGCCGGAGCATAAAAAAGGAACAAATTACTGGTTTGTTCCTTTTTTGACTTTCCATTCATCTGATGTTCCATTCATCTGATGCACGCTTCTACCGCCGTTTTATATCCTATACACAATAAAAAAATGAGGATTTTTACGGTGGTAAAAAAAATATTTGTACCTTTGCCACCCTGAAAATGACTCCGTAGCTCAGTTGGTAGAGCAATTGACTCTTAATCAATGGGTCGAGAGTTCGAGCCTCTCCGGGGTCACTTCATAATCAAGCACTTACCGCATCAACCGGTAGGTGCTTTTTCTTTGGGTCATACATAGGTCATACAAGTTGATTGTAACATCAATAAATAACACAATTCAAATCACACTTTCAGTAGATTTCATTTCTGAAACGATGCTGTTAATCCTGGATCTTCAAAACCCACCTTTCTCCCATTGGTAACATTTAGGAGTATAACTACCTGTACCAACAATGTTACCAATCCCTGCAAAAACTGCTTTTCTTCACAAAATAATTAGAACAGCCAAAGAACCAATAAGATAATAATAATCGACTAACCAACCAACCCATTAAGATACCACCCAGCCATCCTCCCAACCCCATGGAAACCCCCAAAATGTGTTACCAACTCCCCCGGTACCGGTCACACCTTCACTCCCTTATCCCTAACAAAATCAAACACATCTGCTGTTTATTATTTTTTATGCTTATTTTTGTAGCGATGTCGGTCAAAACGTAAGATATATTTTTCGGTGGTGCACTTTACCGAAATTGAGACATCGGCGTTAGTCTTTTTATCTTGGTGCCCTATCGTTCTCTTGTAGAACACTCGGCACAGCGTGTAAACTGGTAAGCGGTGTAATTGCTACAGCGTTTGTCGGATGAGTGATATTTTTTCACTTTTTGAAATAATTCCTTTTGAAGCATGAGGTCTTTGGATTAGATCAATTGCTGTGCGTATTTAATTCTTAACATTCCTTCCATGAGAGCGAAAGAAAAGCTAGAGTTCAACAAAACCGAATTCGAATTCTACATGCTTGTCAAAAAATCTATCTACGATCTTTATCCCCTGAGAACAAACAAACGAAAAACAGAAGAGTATTGCGACAATCATCTCTTTGCCGATGCCAGGTGTCGGGAGATCTTCAAAATCAACAACTGCAATCATGAATCGGTCAATTTCCATGAAAACGATGATGAAATAGATCACCTGATCTCCTACAGGGTCAGGAAGGAGATTCAAAACGCCATCTGCGACGACAAGACATTTATCTATGCCTACAACATCATCGAACGGGATCACAATCCCTACAACGATGTTTACAAGAGCAAGAGTCTCCAACTCAAACCCGAAACTCTAACTTCCGCGAGAGAGATCGAGGAGGAGATCTCAAGCTACAAGGAGGACTATCCCAAGAACAATTTGAGCGACTACCTGATCGTTGAGGCGAATTTTAAATTTTACAACGAACGTTTCTTGAATCTTAATTTTGATGATGAGGGGTGGCTCTTTATCTTCAACAAGGCTTATGAGATCTTCGATCGCATTCGCACCCTGGCTGCAAATCCCTCGCAAGCCCATCATATCGCCAACAACATCTATTTTGGCGACAAGCTGATGGAGGATACCATACTCGACTTCCTACTCCTTCTGATCGATAACTACTCCTACGATCTGACACCGGAGCAGGTGAAGAAGTTCAGGTTGCTGGCATTCTTCATCCGCAAACATCGCGACCCGCAGACGCTGACAATTGAGAAGAAATATCTCGACAGAATTCAATCCCTCAACCTGGCTAAGGTGGACTGGATGAAAGCTACACGCTATTTCAATGTTCACCTCATCTCAAATTGGGTCACCTACTCCGGTCTCTCTTATGATCAGCAGCTGCAAATCCTGAACCTTATCAAAGGGAAATACCTCACCGAGAAACAGCACAACCCCGATTTCTTCTGTTATGATTTGAGCGATTGCTTCTCTCAACTGCAGCAGCTCTTGACGTCAGATGAACCCCCACCTGGATGCAATGGCTCACCCGTTCCCTCCACAAACACAATAAATCCCAACCCACCACAAAAGCAACTTCCCATGGTACGCATGATTGAGCACCTGAACACTTCTTTGGATGAATTGAAAGAACAAAATGCCCAACTCACCCGGATCATCACACAACAAAATGAAGAATTGAGAGTGCTTCATGAGAAACATGATGAGGAGACCCGTAACATGATGACGGTTCTCAACGAACATGAAGAGAACTACAATTCAAAAGGCTTTACGCTTGCTCAAATGACTCTCGTCTTCTATTACCTTTTCAATGAACTGGGCATCACCTTCGACAATACACCCAAAGTGAAATGGGCCCGTTTCATTCAGAAAGTCACCGGTAAGCATATTCAAAATGTCAAAACAGAACTCGATATCGATTTCGATAGCTCAAAAACCAAAAAGAATCTCAAGATCATGGCCGATCTGTTCCTTGAAATGCTGCCACACATCAAAGTAAAAATAGAAAACGATAGTAAATAACATTATTTAACGTGGTGGTAGTGACTTTGTTATACTACTTTTCCCACTACCTCCCGTTTTTTGCCTTTTATATTTGCACCACTGTCTCACCGTTGAGGCAGTGGTGCTCTTTTCTATTGGCACGGAAGATTACCCAATTGCCATTTATTTACCATGGATGAAAAGACGATTACCTTCAATGACATCCCTGAGGCAATGAACTACCTCATCACTAAAATGAACGACCTGGAGGAGATGATCAGAACTTCTGCCTTCCAACAACCTGATCAGAATGACTGGTTCAACCTTGAGGAGCTCTGCGATTACCTCCCCGACCGGCCGGCAAAACAAACAGTCTACAGCTGGGTCAACCAAAAGAAGATTCCCTATCACAAGAAGGGGAAGAAGCTCCAGTTCCTGAAATGTGAAATCGATGAGTGGCTGCATACCGATGAACTGCAGCAGGAAATTATCGCGAATCCCGTTTTACAAACCAACAAAAAAAGAAGAAGATCATGAAAAAAGAAAAACATTACGCCATTCTTTATGAGTGGGCCGACTGGGTGGATTCTCAGGATGTGATGCAGAAATTCCACATCTCTGTCCGTACGTTGCAGAGCTGGCGGACCAATAAGGTTTTGCCCTACTCTTGCATCCGCGGAAAGATCTACTATCGGAAGTCTGACATTCTTCTCATCCTCCAGAAAAATTACAATGGCACCAGGAAGTCATTGTTACCGGAGTTCAATGATTGCAATGTAGAATTTCGATGATTCAACATCTTTAGCATGAAAGCGAACGCTCTTTCTGCCGATGAAATGAAAAGTCAGTCGGTAGATATCCTGGATGTCGATATCGAACAATTCAGGATCAACAACTTTGTGAAGCTGTTGGGGGATGATCTGAACGACAACCTCCAACAGCTTAAAGCTTCCAAACCTGCCGATCTGCTCGAGGTGAAAACCGCAAACAAGTGGATCGAACAGGCTTCCCGGCGTCCCATCCCCCGGATGCTCTTTAGTGAGTTCTGGTTCGAACAGGAGCTCTGCATCCTCTTTGCCGATACCAACGTGGGGAAGACTATCCTGGCGGTACAAATCGCCGACAGCATATCCCGGGGACAATCCATTCCGGGTTTCAAGCTGGAAACAAAAGCGCAGAAAGTGATTTATTGCGACTTTGAACTCAACGACAAACAATTCCAGAGCCGATACTCTCGCAACTACGAAGTTCCTTATCAATTCAGCGATAACTTTCTCAGGGTGGAGATTAATCCGGATGCTGATTTTCCCGAGGATGCCTCTTTTGAGTTTGCCCTCAGCAACGCGATCGAGAGGGTGATTACCGATAACGGTGCCAAGATCGTGATCATCGACAACATCACCTACCTCCGCCACGAGAACGAGCGGGCAAAGGATGCGCTACCACTGATGAAGCATCTGAAACGTCTCAAAAGCAAGTACAACCTATCCCTGCTGGTCTTGGCGCACACACCCAAGCGTGATCTCACAAAGCCGCTCACGCGGAACGACCTTCAGGGGAGTAAGGTGCTGATGAACTTCTGCGACAGCAGCTTCGCGATAGGGGAGAGCTCTTCCGATAGTTCTTTCCGTTACATCAAGATGATCAAGGTCCGCTCAACCGAACACATTTATGACAGCTACAACATCATGGTCTGCCAAATTACAAAGCCGGACAATTTCCTTCACTTCAACTTCTTGCATCTCGACAGTGAGTATAAGCATCTCAAGACGGTGACGGAACGGGATCGGGAGATTCTTGTTGAGGAGGTCAGCAAATGCATGAAGGAAGATCCTTCCATTTCCGCTTATGCGATTGCCAAGCGTCTCTGCCCGGAGGAGAAAAAATTCAGCAGCTTCAAGATCAAAATCCTGCGCATCTATAAGAAGATCATCCAGGACGTCAATCTCTGCGATGAAGTAGATTCCGGTCAACAGGATCCTTTCAATCCCGAAGATTATAACCGGTTAAATGGAGATGAAGAATTCCCTTCGTGTACCAATCCGTAATAAGTTTCCACTAGCATGACCCTGTCAATCCTAAACGCAAAATTCAGATTGGTAACATTGTTGGTAACACTGGTAACATCGGTAACCCTCCTATATATATGTTTCTTTGTTACCAATCTATATAACTGTAAGAATATCAGAGTTTAGACTCTATTTTATTGGTAACACCCTGTTACCTTTCACTCTTGAAATCCTTTATGATGTACAAGCCCCCCTATCTCCAGAAGTATGCCGGCAAGTCTACCCGCTTCACCTGCCCGGGATGCAAGACTCCCCACAGCTTCACCCGCTACCTCGATGGGGAGACCCATCAACCTATCCACCCCACCGTCGGCCGCTGCAACCGTGAGATCAAGTGTGGCTATCACTATACCCCCCGGCAATACTTCACAGATATCAAACGCCAGGAAACCTATGCCCCAACCACAAATCAATTCGTTCCATCTCGTTCCGATCTCCTTTCTCCCGCAACTCAACATGCCACTACTGGCTCCATGATATCACCCTCAAAATTACCTCAACACGATAAACCTCTGCCCCTGGACTCCAATCACTTTTCTTCACAACCCAAAAGCGACCCTCCCGTTCCTCAACATCAAAAATCTCTGCACCTGCAATCTAATCTCCATACTTCACATTCCAAAAGCCAAACAACCGTTCCCCTACCTCTATACCAATACCCGGTTCCCGATTCACTCTTTCTTACACCTCAATCCTCCCAACAAAAAACTCCCGACTATATTCCTCGCAAATACCTGAAACGCTCCCTCTCCTACAACTCTAACTTTGTCCGGTTCCTCCGCAAACATTTTTCTGATCTTCAGATTGCCGAGGCAGCCAACAACTACCTGCTGGGTGCCACGATAAAGAAGGAAGTGATATTCTGGCAGGTCGATATCAATGGGAAAGTCCGTACCGGTAAGATCATGAAGTACAATCCAACCACCGGCCGGCGCATCAAAAACGGATATGGCGGCATCAACTGGGTCCACCACAAGCTGAAGAAATCCAACCCTTCATTCTCCGACTTTAATCTCTCACAGTGCTATTTTGGTGAGCACCTCCTCCGTCTCTACCCCGACAAACCGGTAGCGATCGTTGAGGCAGAGAAAACCGCGGTGATCGCAAGCATAATCTACCACGATTATAACTGGCTTGCAGCCGGAAACCTCAACGGTCTCAACGTTGAAAAATCAAGAGTCCTCCGTGGCAAAACCATCATCCTCTATCCCGATGCCGGCTGTTACAACCGGTGGCTCCGGAAAGCCGAACAAATCAACCGCGAGCTCCCCCTCCACCTCACTGTCTCCGCCTTCCTGGAGCATTTCGTAACCCCCCAGCAAACCCACAACGGCTACGACCTTGCCGACTACATAATTAAAAAATAACGTGTTACGTGTATGGTGTCGTTTGGCGATTGGAAGCACGAACCTTTCAAACTAACACAAATTTTATTAAATGTAACACCCTTGAATTTAGCACTATCCGCCCAATGATTTATACACTTTGTTAGCAACTGGGCGTTGATTCTTCCAGTCTGTTTTTCAGTAATTTAAGGTTTTGTTAATTGTCTTTTCTGTCCGCACGAAACTGTCAACGGAGCACAAATTTATTTTGTTTTTTTTGTGGGAGGGCAACCCTAAAACCGCCCTTAAAGGCGGTTACTTGGGCTGGCTTTGTAAGCTCTTTGGCAAGCTTTGGTCGTGCGGCGGCTCGTGGGGCTTGCCAATGTGCTTACAAATAGGGTGGGCTTTTCCATCAGCTTCTCACTGTTTTACCCAATGCTTCTAACAACTGCGGATTATCCTCTAAACCAATCTTTGCTACTGCATAGAATTCACTCATCCAATCATCTATTTTGGCAAATGCAGCATCTTTTATTTTTGTTGCATCTTGTGATTCCCCTTTTTCTTTCAGATAAATTGCTCTTGCTGCTTCTAATCCAGATATTAGGGTGTTTGCTGCTGTCAAGTCGTCAACTGATATTTTTAAACGAGCTAATTTACCTTGAATAGCAGAATCGGCAGATGCAACACTGTAAAACTTTTTTGCTGCTTCTAACCATTTTATATATGTCCGTGGCATTACGCCTGAAATGGCTAATTTATCTGCGATTAATGAATCATTTCGGAATACAACTTTAGCTTTTTTTCGATGGGTGTTAAATGTGTCTTCTAATTGCTCCTTTTTACTTGAAAAATCTGCGTAAGCGGCAGATGTTTCATCATCTTCGGTTTTGTTTGCATCGTATGCAGTCCGGGTTTTTGTAAGCAATGCTTTACCTTCTGCGATAACTACTGAATCATAACCTAAATCAGCCATAATAGCCGCAATTTCAGGTTGGGTCTCCGCATTTTCCAAAGCTACCCGGTACAATTCCAAAGTTGCTGTGTCTGTAAGTTTTGTTCGTGATGCCATAATTAAATTTTTAAAGGTTAATAATTAATTACATTTGGTTTTTTCGCTTTTACAATTCTGTTTTTCAGTCTTACAATTGCGTTACCCCCACCGACATTTTCTCTATTCGGATTTGAAATTGATTTTTCCGACCGTACTGCAATATTTCCCCTACTTGCCAGTCTTTTTTTCCTTTCTACTATTGCATTTTTCAAACTTACAACTGCTATTTTTCAACTTGATGTTGTATTTGTAAAACCAAATGTTAAATATAATGAAAATACTTTTTGTAGGAACTCAGTTGCATTTCCGTTTTGTTAAAAAATCAGCAACAACTTTCATTCTTTTGTATCGAAGGGCATTTTACCGAACCATACGAACAATAAACGCAGCAATCGCCTTTTTTGGGTTTTATAAAAGCTTTGCACTTTTCACACTCATAGAAGAACTGGCATGAATCTTCAGGCATTTCTTCTTCTTTTTGATGCCCGCAATTTGGGCAGGTTATGATTGAGTGGTATTGAATTTTCATATCTATAAAGTTTTCAACAATCAGTTTTACATTCCTTTTCAATCCTTTCATTCTCAATTTGAAAGGTAGTGTGCCCTATCCCGAATTCGTGTTCAAGTTTCTTCTGCAGTTCAGAAATAAATTCATCGTTAAACCCTTCCGGCATTATCAGGTGGGCGGTTAAAGCTATTTGGGTGGTACTCATTGCCCAAACGTGTAAATCGTGAATATCGTTAACTCCATTTTGGGATAAAAGAAAGTTGCGTACTTTATCAAGTTTTATTTGTTTGGGTACTGCATCCAGTGCTAAATCAATGGAATCGGCAAATAACCGCCATGTACCCCAAAGGATGACCAGAATAATTATAAAACTCATTACCGGGTCAATCCATTGAATTCCGGTAAGGTTAATCAAAAGCCCGGCAACAACTACACCCAACGACACCCCGGCATCGGCAGCCATGTGCAGGAATGCCCCTTTGATGTTCAGGTCATCCTTTTGGCCTTTCAGAAACAGCAAAGCCGTTATGGTATTGATTACCACACCTATCCCGGCAACAATCATTACTTGCGTACCTGCCACGGGTTCTGGATTTTTGAATTTTCCTACAGCATCCCAGCCAATTGCTATTACTGCCCCAAAAAGCAATAGCGCATTGAGTATCGATACAAGAATGGTTGTTTTGCGTAAACCATAAGTGTATTTCCCTTTTGGTTTTATGGAAGCGAGCCTGATTGCAGCCCAGGCAAAAATCAAACTCAGTACGTCGCTGGCGTTGTGGCCTGCATCGGCTAATAGTGCTGATGAGTTGGCTAATAAACCATAAAATATTTCAACGGCTACCAAGGTGATGTTTAAACCGATGCCAATAGCAAAAGCTTTTCCGTAACTTTTGTTTGTCGCATGTGAATGTGACATAATTTTACTGATTTAATTTCTTGGGGCGTACATAATGATTCCCATCCCGATAAGCGCAACGATTCCCCCAATTATATCGTACCTGTCGGGGATAAACCCGTCTACTTTCCAACCCCACAGTATGGCCATAATGATAAAAACTCCACCATAAGCGGCATATACACGCCCAAAGTTAGCGGGTTGCCAGGTTGCCACAATTCCATACATTATAAGAATTATCCCTCCGATTGCTCCAAACCACCAGGGTTTATTTTCCCGAAGCCACAGCCAAACAAGGTAACCACCGCCGATTTCACAGAGTCCGGCTAAAACAAATAAAAGTATGGAATAAACTATTTTCATAAGCATCTATTTCCCTAATTTTAAAATTCTTAAAGCCCCTCTTACCACAATCAAAAATACAATTGAGCCAATGATTAAATCGGGATATTTTGATTGGGTCAACAATACCAAAACACCTGCAAGGATAACGCCCGTATTGATAATAATATCGTTTGATGTAAAAATCATGGTAGCTTTCATGTGTGCTTCTTTGCTCTTTGACTTTTGCAACAGATATAGACAAACTGAATTCGCAATCAATGCCAGTATTGATACAATTATCATGGTTTGAAAATCCGGCACCTCTTCAAAACTGATAAACCTACGTATTACTTCTACGAGGCCTATCAGTGCCAATGCCAGTTGAAAATAGCCACTTAGTCGGGCTACTTTTTTCTTGCGGGTTACAGTTGAGCCAACTGCCCAAAGGCTTAGGCCATAAACCAACGCGTCTGCCAGCATATCCAGTGAATCGGCAACCAGGCCCATAGATTTTGAAATAAAACCTGTGGTAATTTCAATGAGAAAAAAAGCAAAATTGATAATCAGAACTGTCCAAAGCAGTTTCGATTGTACTGATGAATCGTCCTTGAATTCATCCTGTTGGACAACAATGGTTTCTTTGTGTTCCGTGCCCAATTTGAGTTCTTTAAGGTGTTTTTCGATTTCCTCATTTTCTTCGGAATGAAACACGGTGAGCTTCCGGTTTTCAATATCGAACACCAAACTTTTAATTGTGGAAAGCCCTTCCAGCTTCATCCTGATAAGGGATTCTTCGGAAGGGCAGTCCATTTTACTGATGGTAAATACAGATTTGAACATGTGAACTAATCTTTATGCAAAACCACATTTAAAGGAATAAAAGCGCCCACTTTCAAGCCCCAGTCAATATTATCAACAGGGGTAAACAGAAATACAAACGCATTTCCCACGTTCCCTAATTTGAAATTGAGGCCGGTCTGGACTATGAATTTATTTTCATCTATCATATACTCTTCCGCCAAAACCCACGATACCGGGATTTTTTTGTCGAACCCTACAAACCAGTATTCGTTAAAATTGTAGATGGTATTGGCAAAGGGCGTGTATCCCACCGACAGGTAGGTTTTATTATTGAACATGGCGCCCAACTCGGCATGGATACGCGTTATTTCCGTTTTGTTACCGTCAAAATCGTACATCACAAAAGGGTTAACACGTACCCCTGTGATTACTTTTAACCGTTCGCCTTCCTGGGCATTCGCTGTGAATACCCAGAAAAGTACGAAGGTTAATAACAACAGTTGTTTTCTCATTTCCAAAGATTTTTTAAATACTTTAGGTTAAAATACTGGCCGTATTATACGTTTTCAATGACCTTTTCAAGTTTTGCCCTTATTTCGTTGGCGATTTCCCCTAATTTGTCATTTTCAACCGCCAGCATCGAAGCCATCGGGTCAACGGCAGCTACTTCTGTTTTGCCATCATCCAGTTCCTGCACAATCACATTGCAGGGAAGCATGGCTCCGATTTTATTTTCGGCCCGCAGCGCTTTATGTGCAAATGGCGGATTGCAAGCCCCTAAAATTTGGTATTTATTGAAATCGACATCCAGTTTCTTTTTCAATGTGGCCTGCACATCAATCTCTGTCAAAACCCCGAATCCTTCTTTTTTAAGTTCTTCGGTTACTTTCTCAATGGCTTCATCGAAACCGTACTCTGTTGTTTTTTCAATGTAATACTTCATGATTTTTTATTTTACATTAAATTTTTTTTCGTTCTTCAAATTCTTGTTTATCAATTTCTCCCTTGGCATAACGCTCTTTTAAAATATCGAGCGCCGACTTACTTTCGGGTAGGTTGCCGGGGCGGTTATTTTGACTCATTCCTTTAACAACCATCCAAACAACGGCAATTACGATAATGAGCCCTATAACCCACCACCAGCCCATTCCCATTCCCCATCCGTGACACCCAAATCCATCCATCATAACATTCTCCTTTCTTTTTATCGCTTGTTTTTTTAAAAACCGAACTGGTGTTTACCAACAATTGCTGCGACGTGACATCATCATCTGTTTACGAGAATTCATTCCCATATTACCTGCATGCCAGCAATTTTCCGACATATCCCACCAATTGTAATTGTTGTTGTTAAAGTAGGTAAGCTGCTTTTCAGTAAGAAGTTTTTTTACCTGAACTTTTGTCTCCAGGTTGATATCCTCAATTTTTTCTTCTTTATCGCGGATAGTGCTTCTCAGTGATTTCACCTTTTTTACATCGAGCTCGGGATTTGAATTAGCAGCCCGGTATTCCATTCTCAAACTGCGAAGCTCATTTTCGATTGGAAGCTTTTTCTCGTAACTGTTTTTACGTAGCTCATTGATTTCCGTAATTTGTTCGGCTGATAAGGCATATTCCGCCGGGGTGTTGTTGTTCCACCATTGGGCATTAGCGTTTACCGACCAGTTTGAGTTACAACAATGAGGTTGTGCCATTGCCTGCGATGCAGAAAAGATAATTAATCCTGCAAGTAAAAAAGCCATTTTAAATTTTCCAGTTTTCATAATTAATAATTTTTAATGTTAGACATTCTAATAATTTCAACATCAAAATTACCAATAAGTTAGTGCAACACTATTGCAAAGTTAATCGCAGCGAGGACACACACCGTTAATAATGAATTGAGCATTATCGTAGGTGTAGCCTTCAGGAAGTTTAATGTTGGGAATTGGAAGTTCTTTCATACAACGTGTTCTGCCACAACGTGTACAATAAAAATGAACGTGCAGGTCATGTATATTACATGTGCATTCATCATCGCAAACGGCATATTTAACCGAGCCTGAACCATCATCAACAGGGTGGACAATGAAATTTTCCTCGAATGTTTTAAGCGCCCTGAAAATGGTTGAACGCTCCACTTTTTCAAATCGTTGCTCCAAATCCGCCAGGCTCAGCGCTTTCCCGGTTTCGGCAAGTGTTTTATAAACCAGGGTTCGCATGGCTGTTGGTTTGACGTTTTTCGATTCGAGTTTTTTGTCGATTTCCTTGTTTTCCATATCGTCAAATATTTATGAGAGAAATATTATTCAGAACTTTCATACCCCAAATTTACATAAAAATGTTTAATAACCTTACGGGATTTATCTTTACAACTTCAATTGCTGTACTACCCACATCTTTAATTACTTGACTCCTTCAAATACTTCAAAATAATTGGAATTGTTCTGAATTGTAAATTTGAAAATACATGAATTCATTTTTGGATTAAATCCCCCAAAATGATTGTCATTTTGATTGTGTTGGGTATTCATGTGATTGGTCCAGGCGTTCCATTGGTCAGTTCCCGCCCAGTTGCTGTTGCCCCAACCTTGATTCATATTTCCCCAGCAATTGCCATCGTTCATCCAGGCGTTATTTGTCCAACCGGATTGGCGGTTTGTGCAAAAATCATAATTATTGCGATTATGTCCATATTCAGCAAAAAAATCTTGTCCGGTATAACACACCATAATGCTGTCATAGTTTTGGTATAGTTGCATTGTAAAGGTTGAATCAAAATTGTAGGACAAACAATGCATACTAACTAAGCTATCGTTTATTAGCGTTACATTTAATGTCGCCGGACTGGACTGATTAGTAGCTGTACTCTTAAGAGTACCTGTATATGTGCCGATTACGCTGGAAGCTAAAGTATTATCCAAGGGTGTTTCTTCTTCCTTGTTACATGAATAAAAAAGGAATCCAACTACTGCTACCATTAAAAAAATAACTTTTGTATTTTTCATGCCAGTAAATAATTTATTTCGTTTCATTTTTCTATCCTCCTATTTTATTCCAATATAAATCCTGCATTTTTAACTTTTGCCTCCAATTCGCTATACGCAATTTGTTTTGGATTGTATTCAATCAGTACCTGGTTCGATTTACGATATAACTTAAAATCTTCAACACCTTTAATTCCGTTTAACAAAGTCGTCAATTTCTCGTTATCACCTTCTTTATGCTCAACAAAACAGATTACGGTTTTTCTTTCATCAATTTTAATTGTAGTGATTTTATTATTATCATTAAGTTCAGCTTCTATATAGAGGGCAAAAGGTAAATCTGTCAATTTTGTTTCCTCCCCGTTGTATTTAACAGTCATGTTTTTGTCTATCTGAACCGGCATGCAAGCCTGTGTTCCTAAAACACATATTACAATTCCGTCGTCACCTAATTTTTCACCACCGACTGTTCCAATAATTTTTTCTGTTTCCTGCGCATAGATGTTCGCAATTGATACACCAAAAATCAAGACTGTTGCTTTGATTACATTTAATATCTTGTTCATTTTACTTTTTTTATAAATTTTAAGTTATTGTATGCGAAATTTTAGTTTGATTTCGCTTTTCTGAAAGCGGGCAAGTTGCCTTGCCTGCCTTCAAAAAAAGCATCTAAATCTGTTACAATCCTTTGCTATTCAGAAAGGAATTGATTTTATATGAACCACTTGACTGGTTGTATGCATGTAAGGCTGAATTTGAAGTAAACAACAATTCCATTTCAGAATAAAGTGGGTCGTCAGCGGGAATAACATTATTGACTCTAAAATTACTTCCATATCTATTTTCCAAGTTTTAATATCCTGAAAGCCCCCCTGACCACAATTAAAAAAACAATTGCACCAATGATTAAATCAGGATACTTTGATTGGGTCAACAAAACCAATACTCCTGCTGCGATAACACCAGTATTGATAATAATATCATTCGATGTGAATATCATCGTGGCTTTCATGTGTGCTTCTTCACTTTTTGATTTTTGTAATAAATAAAGGCAAACGGAATTGGCAATTAATGCCAATATGGAAACAATAATCATGGTTTTGAAATCCGGCACAGCTTCGAAACTGATAAATCTGCGTATTACTTCTATAAGCCCAATCAATGCTAAAGCCAGTTGAAAATAGCCACTCAGCTTTGCCACTTTTTTCTTACGGAACACAGTTGAACCGACAGCCCAAAGGCTAAGACCATAAACAAGTGCATCTGCCAGCATATCCAACGAATCGGCAACCAAACCCATAGATTTAGAAATAAAACCCGTGGTAATTTCAATAATAAAAAATGCAAAGTTGATAATCAAAACCGTCCAAAGGAGTTTCGATTGTACCGATGAATTGTCCTTGAATTCATCCGCTTGGACAACAATTGTTTCTTGGAGTTGCGACCCTAAATTGAGTTCTTTCAGGTGATTCTCAATTTCAGAGCTTTCTTCAGAATGAAAGACAGTAAGTTTTCGGTTTTCAATATCGAACACCAAACTTTTAATCATGGAAAGCCCTTCGAGTTTCATCCTGATAAGGGTTTCCTCGGAAGGGCAATCCATTTTGGAAATTTTAAAGGTGCTTTTAATTATTGTTCCTTTATTTTCTGCAAGTTCATTTACCGAAACCAATGTTTTATCTTTCTCAATATCTTGAATTTCGACATCCGGTTCAATTGTTTTAATTTTGGATTTGACCTTTTCGATATCATCTGTATCGATAGTCATAGTGGCATTTGCAAAATTGACGGTTACGAATTTTACGCCCTCCAGTTTTGACAGACTGTTTTCAATCTTATTTGCACATGACGCACAATCTAAATTGTTTAGCTTATATTTTTTCATATCTAATTTGTATTTAGTTTTAGATCAGAATAAACCATAATAGGTTTTGTCTGTTACAAAAGTACTAAAAATGAGCGTGCAACTAAGTTGCAAAGTTGATCGTCACAGATACTTTTGATTAATTAGAAAAGACTGCCCAGTCATGTTGACCAAGCTGTCTTAAATCGGAATTACATTGCTGTATTTTTTAAGTCTTGATTTACTTTATAAACATTCTCGACTTCAGAAACATAGATAATACCATCACCCGGATTGCCGGTTCTTCCTTTAGTGGAAATAATGCTAACAATTTTTTCTACATCAACATCATTGCACACAATTTCAATCTTAGCCACTTTGCTATCTGTTATAGAAAAATGGGTTGACAGTGATAATTCATCACTTTTAACCGAAAATCCCGCGTTTTATAACCATGTTTATTCGTTATTGTTTGCTGATAAGCTTTCCCAATGTCAGTGAAAATTAAATATGGTTATAAATATAACCATAAATATAGGTAAAAACAGAGGAGGATCAAAACTTTATCTCT
>JAHDQF010000045.1 GCA_018433945.1 Proteiniphilum sp.
AAAAGGGTACCGGCGCAGAGATGCAGCGACAGTACAGGCTGGATGCCGGTCAGCAGCATGATTGCGATAAGCAGTATGGCAACTCCTTTTTTCATCCGATTTGTTCCAATTTTTCCCTTTGGGAATGCAAATATAATAAACCCATAACAATTTAACCCCACAATTGTTTAAAAAAGCAATTATCAAAAAAATAAGAGAGCAATGCTTTCCCGTTGTTCATTGCAGAAAACGCAATGTCACAAAACATCAGGTACAGGCAATACGAAGCGTGAAATGATGAAAAGAACAGCTGAAATTTGGAATGAACGTTATTCCGGAAGCGAATATGTATATGGCGAACAACCGATTATAATCTGGTTACCGCAATTCTCCCGACCATTTTTGGATGGAATGCATACCAGCCAGGAGCTCACATTGTGTGACCTATTGATTTTATCTGTCAGCTCTTCCGGCCAATTTACCGATAACTGATTGGTTGACCACAGGTGTTTCTGTCAGAATCCGAAATCGTCAATCACAATTTCTTCGACTTCTTCTTGTTTAATTTCAACGGTATTTTGGTTTGCCAGTCCTTCCACGTAAATGGCTTTGTAGGGGATGGCGGGGCACGCATGTTCACATGCGCCGCAACCTACGCAGATCTCCTGATCAATTTCCGGTATGGTCAGCACCCCTTTGTAGGGCTCCATATGTACCGCCTGGGTAGGACAGTGTTCGGAACAGGCTCCGCAGCTTGTTTCATCGTAATAGACAATACAGTTCTCGATGATAAACTGTACCTGCCCCATCTGGGTATGGTTTTTTTCCTCTTTTGTCAATGGTTGAATGGCTCCCGTAGGGCACACCTCTCCGCAGATGGTACAATCGTAATTACAAAAACCACGATCGAAATAAAGTTTGGGCTGCATGATCCCACCCAGGCCATATTCCAGAAAAGCAGGCTTGATCACGTGACTCGGGCATTTGCTCACGCAGAGGTGGCAGGAGATGCATTTCTCCCGCAGGTGATCAAAAGAGACGGCTCCGGGAGGTGCGATGGGCACCTGCCTTTTGAGATCTCTTTTCGGGAGGACACTCTGGGAGACTTCCTGGGCAATCAGGTTCCCCACAGCCAGTCCCGTGACCAGTGATGCCGACAGAAAGCGGCGCCTGGAAGCGTCAACCGATTTCAGTTCGTTCTCCGGCTTTACCAAATTTACTTCTTTCCCCGGCTTTTCCGCTTTCACATAGCTATATGCCGGTGCAATAGCAGCCGGTTTCTTCTTACCGGGTAAAGCAAACCTGTATTTCATCGCATCCCGGTTGCAGCTTTCAAGGCAGTTGAAGCAGGTGACACAGCGACTGTAATCGATCTGTTTGTTTTTGGAATCGATGCACGATGCTTTGCACTTCATGGCGCACAGACCGCACAGGTTGCATTTCTCGTCCACAAACCGAATCTTAAACAGGGCGTATTTGCTCAGAAAGCCGAGTGTGGTGCCAACGGGACAGATGGTATTGCAATAAGTCCTCCCATTGCGCCATGCCAGGTAACCGATCACTCCCAGTGTGATCAGGGCGATAGCAGATGAAAAAAGGCTCAGTGAGTATATGCTTACCTTGTAAAACGCGTAATTGTCGAAGGAGGTGAAAATGGTTTCCAGCAAATTGTTTCCCGCCAGATAGGCCGGACGCAGGAGATGGGTGACCATTCTCCCGTATGCTCCGTAGGGATCAAGCAGTCCCACCAGAAAGGTGAAACCGAAAACGAAAGCAACAACCGTGGCTGCCAGCACACTCCAGCGCAGCACATTCTTCGCCTTACTGTATTTGTATTTCTTCTTTCTGGTGAATTTTTTGGATAGCCAGGCCACCAAATCCTGATAAATACCCATGGGGCAGATGGATGAGCAATAGACCCTGCCAAAAAGCAGTGTGATCAGCAGCAGCGATGCGAGCACAAGGATGTTCACCGCCAACAACGCGGGGATAAACTGAATCTCCTCCAGAAAGCTGAAACTTTCCGGAAGAAAATCCCTGAAGTCGACAAAATACAGGGTTATCAGGAAGAGTAACAGTACAGATAGAATGACACGGATTTTCTTTAACATGATACAATTGCTTCTTTGGTGTCTGTGATACAGCATTTAACACGAGAGACATCATCCGGTGAATGTGACCGGATGAATATCATGGGTATTTGAGAGACCGGGAAGGAGGATCTATATTTTAAGTCGTCTTATATTCAGGCTTTCAAGGTTCATTGTCCCCAGTCCCAGTTCCTGTGCTTTGGCAATATGTGTTACCCTTTCAATCGGCATCTCGCGGGCCTGGTTGAAGAAATTGGCGGCTGCGGTGTCAACGGCAACAATGTCCTGAGACATGAAGAGTCCTTTTGAAAGCACCACGTCGGAGGGTGATTTGCCTTTGGGTCCGCTGGTCTTCATCAGCCGGTATGCATCCACCACATTCAGCACGGGGCGTTTTTCGTAGGTGCATACATCGGCGATGCACTGTTGGAGGTCATTGGCATGGAAAAAGCCTCTGTCCCACACAATGCCCATGTAATTCTTCATGGAGATCGTCAATTGTGCGCCACCATGGTTTTTCAGAACGGGGACGTTGATCCATTTGTCGCTGTCCACAATTGCCTGGTGAATCTTTGCTGTTTTCAGTCTTTTTCCTTGGGGAATAGAGACGGTTTTGTAGTAGGACTCCTGATGTGCAGGTACCACTTTTGCTCCCGCCTTCTTAGCTGCTTCCTCAATGCCGCTGTTGCTGTACGTCTTGCGCCACTCGTCGCAAGGGTGATCGAAAACGGTCACTTCCGATGCACCGGCATCGAAACATTGTTTGATGATCTCAGCGACCAGTTTTGGATTGGTAGTCGCAGCCATTTCTGGCGGCTGATCCCACCCGATGTTGGGTTTCACGCATACTTTGTCACCCTTGCTGATGAATTTCTGCATCCCACCCATCTCGGTGATCGCTTTGCGGAACATGACTTCGGGCTCACCACCCATCACGGCCACCAAATCATAATTGGTGGCTGCACGGTTGGTTTGGAACGACTGAGTCAGTACACTCATCGCATCTGCTTCTTTCATCGTAGTGAAGGCCGCTCCTGTGAGGGCCACCGCGCGTAAAAATTTTCGTCTGTCCATATTGATCTGTTTTTGTTTTATTGATATTCCAGTTATTGGTTCTGATAATCTAAAACTTATATTGAATTATCCTGATTCGTTCTGATGGTTCAAGCAAGATAGTTACAGACTATTTTAAAAATGTACCTGCAATCCCCCGAAAACAGTGGCGCCTGGCATCGGGTATCCTGCGTTTATTTCGTATTCTTGCCCAAGCAGATTTTCTCCCCGTAAAAAGATATTCAGCCACTCAAGCGCTTTGTAATGGATGCGGGCATTCCAAAGCAGAAAACGCTCTTTCTGCGGTTCGGGCCCGATGGTGGTGTATAAATTACCGATGTATTGCAGCCCTGAGGAAAAATTCCATCGCTCCTTCGTGTAATTTCCGCTCACATATAACTTGTGTTCGGGGGCAGCCAAAATTTTATAAGTCATGTCCAGATAGCTGTAGTTCGCCGAGAAACGCAGGCTTTGTGTTGCCTGCCAGGCGCTACTCAACTCGATGCCCCTGTTTTCAACTTCTCCCGAATTGATATTCAGCGGCCTCCCGTCTGCTATGGTTACCTGTATCATGTTATCCCCTTTGATGTAGAAGAGGTTCACGCCCAGGCTTAATTGGTTGTTGAACAGTGTTTGAAGGTACGACAGTTCATAATTCCACAGCCGTTCAGGTTTCAGATCGGGATTTTGCGGCGGGAACATATACATCTCCCGGATAGTGGGATTGCGGAACCCTTTGCTCACAATTGCTTTCAGTACGGTTGATGAGGCAGGGTTGTAACTGAGTCCCAGTTGCGGGATCCATTCCGATCCGTTTATTTCGTGATGATCGAGCCGGATTCCCCCGTTGAGGGTCAGTTTGTTGCCCGGGAGCGATTGTTGCAGGTTCAGATAGACAGCTTCGTTGTTCAGATGCACATCTGCCAACTCCACATTGTCCGCCTCGTCCGGAAATTTGTTCCACGCTTTTCCGCCGAAACGCTGGAAATCGAATCCGGCAGTTGTCTTGTTCCCCGCAAAGAAGGAATAAGACTGGTAAGCCGAAAATCCGAACATTTGATCGTCTGAACGAAAACGATAGTCGGGTGGTAATGCGGATGAAGCAATGGATATCCCGTCATTTATCTCATGCGAGCCGAAGTTATAAAAGAACTTCATCGCTCCCGAGGTACGACCGTACTCGTTTTCCAGTACCGCAGATGCAACCCCCCGCAAAATATCGGCGTCGTTATCGATCATCAGCTTCGAGACCGGCCCGGGGTTTGAGCTGAGCGTTTTTGACAGGTTCAGGTCGATAAAGCTGCTCCAGTTTTCCGTCATGTCATAACCAGCCTTTGCATAACCGTTAAACTGCTCAAAATCCATGTTTTCACGATGGCCGTCGGAGCGACTGTAGCTGAGATTTCCGTTGGCATGAAACGGATCTTTTCTGACCCCGCCCGATACTTCAGCGTTCAGCGTGTTGTAGCTTCCATAGGAAATCTGAGACGATTGATGGCTCCCTTCGGTTTTCTGCTTTTTGGTGATGATGTTGATCACGCCGCCCATCGCATTCGATCCGTAGAGTACCGATGCAGGACCACGCACCACTTCTACTCTTTCGGTCATCATCGACTGGTAACTGTCGGCCAGTGGGTGTCCCATCATTCCCATGTACTGCGGATGTCCGTCTATCAGCACCAATACACCCGTAGTAGGAGCTCCCCCGATACCGCGAATATTCATTCCTCCGGCTGCCCCGTTTGCCACCCCATATCCCATCACACCACGCTGAGAAATAAACAGGCCCGGTACCTCCTCGGTGAGCAGGGGCAGGAGAGAGGGTTGCATTCGCTCTTCAATCGTGTTTCCGGAAATCACCGTAATGCTCATGGGCAGATTGCGCAGGTTCACCTTTGGCATGGTGCCGGTGACAATCACCTCATCGAGACGGATGGTATCGTTCAGGCTGGCGCGTTGCATGCCGGTTGCGAAAAGAAGAATAATTCCCAAGAAGTTCATAAAAAGTAAAAGGAAAAATTTTCTCATCACAAATCTTTATTTTTCAGTTATAAGTAAAAAAATCAGCATAGGCTAAGATTATCCGGCTATGCTGTCGCGGGGGCCATTCTCATCGTGTAATGAACTCAGAATCTATCATTTTGAGTTTCCATTATACGATCCAGGGGAATCTGAAACAGGCTTCGTCATAAAGCGAATAATCGGCCTTTCCGTTTACAGCAAAGGTTTTAATTTGCCTGGCACCCTGTAAAAGATCGACGGCGAATTGGACAGTCGCCCCTGTTTTCACGCGATCCTCCACCAGAAGAATGACCTTGTCTTTGTAGTCGAAGCCGATGGGCGCAATCAGTTTTGGACTGTCGTATTTCGGTTTCTGGTCCGGGTCGCGTAAATTAATTTTTAGGAGTTGTATCTCGGTGTTCAAACGCTGGTTGATGATTGCTGCAGGGATGATTCCCCCGTTGGCGATGGCGACAATCATATCGAAGGTTTCGTGAAATGTGATCTCACGAAACCGTTGCATGACCTCTTCGAATGATTTACCCTCAGTCATTGTCAGATTTTAGCCAGCGCTTTCAGGACAAAATAACCGCCAATGAGCTGGATCAGCAATCCGGGTATTCCGAGACGGAAATCCTGCATGGCTGCGGTGAAGTTTTGTGTCATGCCCCACTCAATGCCGGTGCCGATGACCTGATAGGCAAGGATAGCCAGCAGAATGCCCAGCAGCGAGACTTTCCCGAAATGCTTTGCAGCCAGTGCGGCAGCAACAGCCAGGATGGCCGATTTAATGATGATGGCGGGCAGTACTGCCACGGGAGGCATCCCAAAGAGCAGGCTGTTTGCCAATGGTGAAAGGATCGCGGTAAGCAATCCTACATGAATACCGTATTTATAGGCGGCAATCAGCGTGAAGAAATAGATGGGCAGGAAGATAAACCCTCCCTGCGGAACAAGGTGTGCCAACTGCGGTAAAAGCAGGTTCCCGGCAATGAATATCGCTGCGAAGAGATAAGTCTTCGTGTTGCTGAGGTTTAGCGTGTACAATTTGGCTGTTGTTGTTGACATAGTAAGTTGTATTATAATGTTATTGTATATGATTCCCCTGTATAGGCATTTAACATCACCCGCAAATCTATGCATAAAATGTTGTATCTTGCAAGGATAAGCTGTTATTTTTTTACACTATCAACCGACAAAAACTCAATATTTGTCAGTTTTATTTTTATATCATTCATATTCAATTTCTTACAAATCAATTTTTTGTTTTTAAAAAACCTACCCCCTCCGTCAAAAGAGAGACAATTGTACG
>JAHDQF010000039.1 GCA_018433945.1 Proteiniphilum sp.
GAGGGATGCGCATCATGCCGGTGTTCCGCATCCGCGACGGAAAAGATAACCTGGACAAGAACAATGAGACCTTCAACAATGCAGCCCGGATCCTGAAAGGGAACAACACCCTGGCGATCTTTCCCGAGGGGGTACACAACCCGAAACAGTCACTGCTGCCCATACGCAAGGCGGTACCCCGCATCGTACTGCCTACGGAGGCCTCAACGGGCTTCACCCTGAACAGTCAGATCGTGCCGGTATCCATCTACTACCGCGACATCTTCGGCTTTCTTTCTGACGTCTATGTCACTTTCGGTACCCCGATAGAGGTTCATGCATACAGGGATCTCTACTACGAAAACCCGGTGCAGGCGGTAAACGCGCTCCGGCAGGAGCTGGAGGAGCGTCTGCAGTCGATGGTGGTGAACATTCGGAATGAGGAGTATTACGAGGCCTATCGCCGTGCAATCGACTGGAACGGCGACCGTCTGGCAGAGGAGCTCTACAAGGGACGGAAAGATGACTTTCTGCAGGCGTCGCTCCATATCGTGCGTGAGCTGGACCGGCTACAGGAAAAGGATCAGGTCGCTTTTGAAGCGAAGATGGCCGGGTTCCGCGAGGCGGTTACATTGATGAAAGAGGAGGGGCTGCGATCAACCGATCGGCTTTGGAAGCCCAGAATGAGCGCAGAGTTGAGAAGCCGCGCTGCTGCACTGCTACTCACTACTCCGGTGATGCTTTTCGGATTCCTCAACGGCATCTTCCCCATATTGATTCAGAAGAAGCTGCAGGCACTGTTCAAAGACAAGCAGTTCGTGGCTTCGGTACGATATGCCGCAGGCCTCATCTTCGTGCCACTGTTCGATCTGTTGCAGTCGCTCGCCGTGCGGTTCATCACCGGTGAATGGCTGCCGGCACTCGCCTACTTCCTGCTGATGCCGGCCACCTTTTACTTTGCCCTCTACTGGCGCAAGTGGTGGAAGCAGCTGCAGCGTGACCGTAAAGTTCACCGCTTTGCCACTGAGAAGCCTGAAGAGTGGAAGCGGTTGCTGGCACTGATCAGGCTTTGATTCACGATCCCTGTTTCTCTTCTGCGGGGTCTGGCAGCAGTGTCAATGCTGCGCCAGGTGCTGCACGATTGCCTCCACGGCGGCATGCAGTCCTTCGGCATTCTTCCCCCCCGCAGTAGCAAAATGGGGTTGTCCACCCCCACCGCCCTGGATCAGCTTCGCTGCTTCGCGTATCATGTTGCCGGCATGCAACCCTTCGGCAACCAGGTCGTCGCTCAGCATCACCGTGAGTGAGGGCTTGCCGTTCGCCACGGTGCCGGCCACGAAGAGCATCCTCTCGGGAAACTGCGATTTCAGTTGGAATGCGATATCTTTCATCACATCCGGCATCCCCACCGGCAGTTCCACACGGAACAGGGTGATGCCGTTCATCTCTTCCCGCTTTTCGATGATCTGTTTCCGCAACTGCTCGCTCTTCTCTTTCATGAACTCCTGCAGTTGTTTCTTCATCTCTTCGTTCTCCAACAACAGGCGATGTATCCCCTGCATGATATCGGGCACGTGATTGAGCAGCTTTCTGATCTCAAGTATCGCATCCTCCTTGGCATAGAGGTACTCCTCACATACCTTGGCAGTCACAGCCTCGATGCGCCGCACGCCGGCGGCAATGGCTCCCTCGCTCACGATGCGGAAGGTGCCGATACGGCCGGTGGAGGAGATGTGCGTGCCGCCGCACAGCTCAATGGAGGATCCGAAACGAACCGTTCGTACCTCCTCACCATACTTCTCACCGAAGAGCGCCATTGCTCCCTCTGCTTTGGCTTCTTCAATGGGAACATTGCGATGCTCCTCAATCGGGTAGTCACTCCTGATGGCAGCGGTCACCCTCCTCTCCACGGCACGGATCTCTTCCGGCGTCATCTTCTGAAAGTGGGAGAAGTCGAACCGCAGCACCTCGGGAGAGACATACGATCCTTTCTGCTCCACATGGTTGCCGAGTACCTCACGCAGTGCCTCATGCATCAGGTGGGTGGCGGTATGGTTGCATTCGGTAGCGGTGCGTTTCTCTTCGTCGATGCGTGCAATGAACTCCCCTTCAAGGTTTGTGGGCAGCTTATCGGTGAGGTGCACCGCCAGGTTGTTCTCCCGCCTGGTATCGAAGATCGGGATCCGTTCACTCCCATCAGCCGCTGTAAGGCTACCACTGTCGCCCACCTGTCCCCCCATCTCGGCATAGAAGGGTGAACGGGAGAGCACCAGCTGATAATAGTGCTTGTTCTTCTGTTTCACGGCACGATAGCGGAGAATGCGTGTGCTGCTTTCCGTTTCGTCGTAACCCACGAACGCCGGCTCACCTTCGTGCACCTGTATCCAGTCGCCCGTCTCCGTAGCAGCGGCATTTCGCGCCCGCTGTTTCTGCTTTTGCATCTCAGCATCGAATCCGGCCAGGTCGACCTGCATGCCATGCTCCCGCAGGATCAGCTCCGTAAGGTCAACCGGAAAGCCATAGGTATCGTAGAGCTGGAAAGCTACCTCACCACTGAGGTACGCACCCTTGCTTTCAGGGATACTCTTCTCCAGCATCCTGATACCGGTCTCCAGGGTGCGGAGGAACGACTCCTCCTCCTCTTTGATGACCTTCTCAATCAGCGTCCCCTGTGCCTGCAGTTCGGGATAGGCATCGCCCATTACCTCGATCAGGGTGGGTACCAGACGGTAGATGAATGCCTCATGCATCCCCAGGAAAGTATAGCCATAACGTACGGCACGCCGGAGGATGCGGCGGATCACATAACCTGCCCGTGCGTTGGAGGGTAGCTGACCGTCGGTGACCGAGAAAGCGATGGTGCGCAGGTGGTCGGCAACGACCCGCATGGCGATATCCCTCTTCGCATCCTCACCGTAGGGATAAGCGGTGATCTCCGCGATCCTGCGAATGATGGGCTGGAACAGATCGGTGTCGTAGTTGGAGAGCTTGCCCTGTACTGCCATGCAGAGGCGCTCGAAACCCATGCCGGTGTCGATCACTTTCGCCGGTAATGGCTCCAGCGAACCGTCGGCCTTGCGGTTGTACTGCATGAAAACCAGGTTCCATATCTCGATGACGTGCGGATGCCCCTGGTTCACCAGCGCCAGCCCGCTCACTTTCTCCCGCTCGCTGTCGGGGCGTATATCGATGTGAATCTCGGAGCAGGGACCGCAGGGACCCGTATCGCCCATCTCCCAGAAGTTGTCTTTCTTGTTGCCATTGATAATACGCTCTTTGGGCAGGTATCGCTCCCAGTAGGAGGCAGCTTCATCGTCCCGCTCAAGGTTCTCATCGCCAGCACCTTCAAAAACTGTGACATACAACCGATCCTTGTCGAGCTTCAGCACTTCGGTAAGATACTCCCATGCCCAGGCGATCGCCTCCCGCTTGAAATAGTCGCCGAACGACCAGTTGCCCAGCATCTCGAACATGGTGTGGTGGTAGGTGTCATGCCCCACCTCCTCCAGGTCGTTGTGCTTCCCGCTCACCCGCAGGCACTTCTGTGAGTCGGCCACCCGCGGGTACTTCACCGGAGCATTACCAAGGATGATATCCTTAAACTGGTTCATACCGGCATTGGTGAACATCAGCGTTGGGTCATCCTTGATGACCATGGGTGCCGAGGGCACGATCTGGTGCTGCTTCGACTGAAAAAAGTCTTTGAACGACTGGCGGATTTCTTTGGAAGTCATCATACAAGTTGTCTGTTATCAATTATAATGCTTGGCGTAAACGCAATAAGCCCACGATAAGCTCTCCATAAACAAAACAAGCACAACACAGGTGCATCCAGCTCAGCATAAACACAACAAGCTGGGGGAGTAAGCGCAACAGCGCACCGGATTACCTCTAAACAGGAGTGATCGGTTTCCCGTTATTCTTTTCTCCATTTTTACTCCTATTTTTGCTTGGAAACAAAGTGCAAAAATACACGAAAAACTTCGTATCCCCAAGCAGCTGAATAAAACCGGTACCAAATTCTGGGTTAAGCTCCCAGAGAACTGAGTGAAATGATATGAATGCCATCGGGACGCGTGTAACTGATACCTGTGCCGACAATGACATTCAGAGACTTTGGCCGCCCGACCTTATCCAGATCGAGTGTTGCTTCCATTTTTTTATAAGAATGATTCCTTATCAGCTCCTAATGCGGCTACAGATAACGAAACATCCGTAAAATGTCTACTTTTTTTGCAGATTCAGACTTCACCATTTCATTATTTTCTACCTCAGGGAAGGCCCTAAAACAGGGGAATTGAATGATTTTACGATATAATTTGACATTGAAGAATGGTTTATATGTCATATGCAGAAAATTAATTTAAAAAATAGTATTATTTTGATTTTTTGTTGTATATTTGCCTGAAAATAATCATTCAGAAAATGGATAACATGCTATTTGAAGTTCAAGAACAAAAGGGTGGATTTGAATTGATCGGGCAAGGCTTTGCCTTGAAGAAAACCGGTGATCCGGACAAAGTCCATTTGTACAAGAACGGGATTTTCGTGAAGGAACAAATCCTTAAACCGGCGATAGAAAAGCGTCTGTTTGTGATAGATTTAGTTGAACGTCAAGGTATTACAAAATCAAAACTGGCCGACGCGCTTCAAATTTCCAGGCAAAGTATCGATAACTGGCTGGACA
>JAHDQF010000083.1 GCA_018433945.1 Proteiniphilum sp.
CGACTTCTTTGACAGCGTGGGTATCGGATATTACCACATCGACCTGCATCCCAGCTCGAGGGGGAATAATTACATTGACTTCCCATCACTTCCCTTTCAGATACCGTTGGGAGCGCTGTTGCCACAACGGATGAACAACTTGCTTCCGGCTAACAAGAACATTGGCACCACCCACATTACCAACGGTTGTTACCGTTTGCATCCGGTGGAATGGAGCATCGGGGAGGCAGTGGGATGCCTCATCGCCTTTGCCGGCAAGAAAAAAGTGCCCTTCCGCGCCGTCAGAGCGGACAGGAACCTTCTGTCCGATTTCCAGCGTGAAATAGAACGTCAGGGAATAGAGACCAAATGGCCGGAGTAATGTTCCTGTTCATTATATTGTATGACACTTTCCGTCAGATCAACAATCAATAACGATCAAACAGAAAATAATGCAGCACAACAGAAGAGATTTTATTAAAAAAGCGGCGCTTGCCGGTGCATCAGTGGCAGCGATTCCTGCTCTGGCCGCTTATGACGGCGCAGGGAGACAATCCTCAACAGGAGACAATCCAAAAGGACAAAGGAACAGCGCATCGGGGAATCACCCAAACATACAAAAAAATAATGAGTTAAGAAGCAAAATCATTGTCCCTGAAAACAGCGGAATCAAAATAACCGGTACGTTTCTGGATGAAATTTCACATGATATTCCTCACCAGAACTGGGGTGAAGCGGAATGGGATCTTGATTTTCAGTACATGAAAGCCATCGGCATCGATACGGTAATCATGATCCGGTCTGGTTACCGAAAATTTATCACCTACTCTTCGCAATATCTATTGGGCAAAGGATGCTATATGCCTTCGGTGGACCTGCTGGATATGTTCCTCCGGCTCGCAGAAAAATATGAGATGAAGTTCTACTTCGGGCTGTACGACTCCGGGCATTACTGGGCTACGGGCGACATGACCTACGAGATTGAAGACAACCGCTTTGTGATCGATGAGGTGTGGAAAAATTATGGCGAAAAATACAGGAGCTTCGGCGGATGGTATCTCAGCGGGGAGATCAGCCGCGCTACCAAAGGGGCAATCGGCGCCTTCCACGCCATGGGAAAGCAGTGCAAGGAGGTTTCCGGCGGATTGCCCACTTTTATCTCACCCTGGATCGACGGGAAAAAGGCGGTGGCAGCGGCCGGCACAGCTCTCACAAAGGAGGAGGCGGTATCGGTACAACAACACGAGAAAGAGTGGGACGAGATATTCGCCGGCATTCACGAAGTGGTTGATGCGGTGGCCTTTCTGGACGGCCATATCGATTATGATGAGCTGGATGCTTTTTTCACGGTAAACAAGAAGCTGGCCGATAAATATGGGATGCAGTGCTGGACAAATGCCGAATCGTTCGACCGTGACATGCCGATCAAATTTCTGCCTATTAAATTCGATAAACTCCGGATGAAGCTGGAAGCAGCCGAAAGATGCGGTTACGACAAGGCGATTACCTTCGAATTCTCGCATTTCATGAGTCCGCAATCGGCTTATTTACAGGCAGGTCACTTGTACAATCGCTACAAAGAATATTTTAACATTTAATTCGCGATCCGCAGGGAAGCTGCAGAAAAAAAGGCAACGAAACCGATCAGCCTGTGGTTTTGTTGCCACACCCCAAAAACGACAGGAAAAAGTTGAACATCCATCATTTTATCAATATGCAAAAAGAGAAAACGATCAGTGGTTACGTCATCTTTCTTTCGGTAGTTGCAGCACTCGGAGGCTTCCTCTTCGGATACGACACCGCCGTCATCTCCGGCACCGTCTCACAGGTGTCGGCACAGTTCCGGCTCACCACCCTGCAAAGCGGCTGGTACGTGGGATGTGCACTGGTGGGCTCCATCTCGGGGGTGATCTTCGCCGGGGCGTTGAGCGACCGCTTTGGCCGGAAAAGGACCATGATTCTCTCTGCCTTCCTCTTCTCCATATCCGCCGTGGGTTGCGCCATCTCGGCCAACATGGACCAGCTGGTCATCTACCGCATCATCGGCGGCATGGGCATCGGCATCGTCTCCATTGTCTGTCCGCTCTACATCTCGGAGGTATCGCCTGCCTCCCACCGGGGACGGATGGTCTCCCTCTACCAGCTGGCGGTCACCGTCGGCTTCCTGGGTGCCTACCTGATGAACTACTTCCTCCTGGAACAGTCGGCTGACTTCAGCTCATCCAGTCCGCTGCTGACGAAGATCTTCGGGACGGAGATCTGGCGGGGCATGCTGGGTGCCGAGACCCTGCCGGCACTGCTCTTCTTTGCCGTGATCTTCTTCATCCCCGAGAGCCCGCGATGGCTCATCGTCAGAGAACGCGAAAAGCATGCTGCCCTCATCTTCTCGAAGATTTATGGGGACAGCACCATAGTGGAGCGCCAGATCAGCGAAACAAGGGCAATGCTCAATTCGGAAGGGAAGTCAGATATCAAACTGCTTTTTACACCGGGCATCTTCCGTGCCGTACTGATCGGCTCTGCCATAGCCATCCTGGGTCAATTCATGGGGGTGAACGCCGTGCTCTACTACGGACCCACTATTTTTGAAACGAGCGGCCTCTCCAGCGGTGACTCGCTCTTTTATCAGTCCCTCATCGGACTGGTAAACATGGGTACGACCGTGCTGGCACTGCTCATCATCGACAAGGTAGGGCGCAAGAAACTGGTATATACCGGCGTGAGCGGCATGATCCTCTCCCTGATATTGATTGGTCTCTATTTTCTGAAAGGTGAAGCATGGGGAATGACCAGCCTCTTCCTGCTGGGTTGCTTCCTGGCCTACATCTTCTTCACTGCCGGCTCCATCAGCGCCGTCATCTTCGTCTTTCTTTCGGAAATGTATCCTACCCGCATTCGGGGTACCGCCATGTCTGTGGCAGGACTATCTCTCTGGGTCGGCACCTACCTGATCGGGCAACTCACCCCGTGGATGCTTGAAACCCTTACTCCTGCCGGTACGTTCTTCCTGTTCGCGTTCATGTGCATCCCCTATATGCTGATTGTCTGGAAGCTGATGCCTGAGACTGCGGGAAAATCACTCGAAGAAATCGAGCGGTTCTGGCTACAAAAGAAATAACCGATGCATCAGAAAAAAATATTCATTCTTCAAGGCACCACCGATAGAAAGGTCTGATCCGTAGGCTCTCCTCCTCTCCTTCCTGATTATAGGTGATAATGCTGCGGGAATCAAGGTTAACTTGTTTATCGAGACCGTAGAACCCTTCGGCTTCACGCTTCCTGTTGACGGCTGTCAGTTCGTAACAGACCTGAAAGGCATGGAAAGCATTGTTTTTCTGGGCGATAAAATCACATTCTCCGTTTCTACGAACAAAAGAAATATTCTTGTACCCCTTATTTACCAATTCGTTATAAACAGCATTTTCCAGCATTTTCCCTTTTTGTTCTGAGAAGCGGAAACTCACGGCATTCATCAGTCCGTTATCAATACAATAAGATTTATGATCGGGACGTGCACCCGGTTTGACGGAAAAAGCAAGGTTTGTAACATCCACCAGTATATAACTGCGAACCGCGAAAGACAAATAACTCTTGACTGTATTTTCGTTACTGTCCAAAGCCTGGGCTAAACTGTTGTAATTAAAGAGCGATCCGGTATTTGTCAGCAGGTAGTGCATTAACCGGTAAAATAAGTCCGTATCTCTTACATGGTTACGGGTGATACAATCTTTCAGGACGATAGACTCGTAATAACTCTGCAACAATTCTGTTTTTATGTCATCTGACAGTTCATGTAACACGATTTCTGGAAAGGAACCCCATAGCATATACCGATCGATCAGCCGCAAAGCTTCCGTTTTACGTGCAAATATCGAAAGATTGTCGTTGAACCCATGTACGGCAAATAGTTCTTTCACGGAGAACGGACGCACAACATTGCTGAAATATCGTCCCGAAAGCAAGGTGGCAAATTGTTTATCCAGCAAATCGGAAGTAGAGCCGGTAATATAAATCTTGCGAAAGCGGCGTGTGTCATATGCCCCTTTTGCAAAAAGTTCCCAGTTTTTCACCTGCTGCACCTCATCCAAAAAGAGATAGAGGGATTTGATACCCGTGAGCACTTCTGCCTTTTCTATAATCGAATACAGTTCTGAAGGATTATTCCATAAGGAAGTAAAAACAGGTTCGTCCAAATTTAAGCGTAAAATAGATCTTGGATCTACACCGGACGCAATTAAATCATTGATTATCAATTCAAAAATGGATGATTTTCCGCTACGGCGAATACCGGTAAGCACTTGGATATGGGGTAAATCTTTTTTCTTAAGCAATTGGTTTAACAGTTCCCTTCTATACAGTGAAAGATATGGCTGCCCCTCCCAATGCCTGTTCAATCGAATAAGTGTTTCTTCCATAGAATGATCTATTTACGATTAGCATTCAAAGTTAGTTATTTTTTATTTACGCGAAACATACTTCGTGTAAATAAGCAAATATTCTAAATATAATTAGAATAACCATTCTTTTTCTTATCGGCTTTCAACGTTTTTAAGTGTCTTTTTGCGTCGAAATTTTCCGCTATTCCGCTGTCGATACCTTCCTGAATAGTGTTTTTCAATACCCGACGGCGGCAATGCAAAGATGGGTTTTTGGAATGCATCTGTCAATCGAACATTTTCTTAAATTTATTGAAGACGCTCTTGCGTGCAGAGGCGGAAGGAACAAAGCTTGCCGACTTGTTCATCTCCTCGAGTTGCTTGCGTTCCTTGTCGGTCAGGCTCTCCGGTACATATACGTTCACGTTGATCAGTTCATCGCCGCGTCCATAACCGTTCACCGAGGGTAACCCCTTGTTGCGCAGGCGGAGCACCTTGCCCGGCTGCGTACCCGGTTCGATCTTCACCTTGGCAATTCCATCGATGGTGGGCACCTCAACGGTACCTCCGAGCGCAGCGGTAGGGAAGCTGAGAAAGAGATTGTAGATCACATCGTTCTGATCGCGGATCAGGTTGGGATCTTGCGCCTCCTCAATCACGATCAGCAGGTCGCCGTTCACCCCACCCCTGCGGGCAGCATTGCCCTTACCCGACATGGAGAGCTGCATCCCCTCGGCCACGCCGGCAGGGATACGGATAGAGATCAGCTCCTCCTCGCGAACGATCCCCTCGCCATTGCAGTGGGCGCACTTACTGGAGATTGTTTTTCCCTCACCGTTACAGGTAGGGCAGGTAGAAGAGGTCTGCATCTGTCCCAGGATGGTATTGGTTACGCGGGTCACCACCCCCGTACCGTGGCAGGTGGAACAAGTGGTCTGCGAGGTGCCGTTCTCCGAACCGTTGCCGTCACAATGTGAGCAGGAGACATACTTCTTCACCTTGATTTTCTTCTCTACGCCATTGAGGATCTCCTTGAGTGAGAGTTTCACTTTCACCCGCAGGTCTGATCCGCGGTTCACCCGCTTGCCGCGCTGGCTGCTGCCAAAACCGCCAAAACCGCCGAAGCCTCCAAAATGGCCACCAAAGATATCGCCGAACTGCGAGAAGATATCGTCCATCGACATGCCGCCGCCAAAACCGCCGCCAGATGCCGCACCGCCTACGCCGGCATGTCCGAACTGATCGTAGCGTGCCCGCTTGTTCTGATCGCTGAGCACCTCGAAAGCCTCAGCGGCCTCTTTGAATTTCTCCTCTGCCTCTTCGTCACCGGGGTTCTTGTCCGGGTGGTACTGAATGGCTTTCTTACGATAAGCTTTCTTGATCTCTTCAGCAGTAGCGCTCCTGGGTACCTCCAATACTTCGTAATAGTCTCTCTTTGTTGCCATCCTATTCCCCCACAATCACTTTTGGGAACCGAATGATCTTGCCATTCAGCTCGTATCCTTTCTGTACACAATCGATCACCTTCCCTTTCTGTTCCTCATCCTGGACAGGAATGGTTGTCACCGCCTCAAAATGGTCTGCATCGAACGGCTGACCGATTGCTTCGATCTCTTTTACACCGTGTTGACTGAGGAAGCTGATGAACTTACCGTATATAAGATCCATCCCTTCAAGCATGGCATCCTTGTCCTCCGCAGCATGAAGCGCAGTGAGTGCCCTTTCAAAGTCGTCCACCAAACCGATGATGTCGATTAGCACCCGTTCACCGCCATTCCTGATCAGATCGGCTTTCTCCTTCAGCGTCCGTTTGCGGAAATTGTCAAACTCGGCATGCAGCCGCAGGTAACTGTTGTTGAGCTCCTCATATTTACCCTGCAGCAGGGCAAGCTCATCTTCCGGCGAATTTTGTTCTTCTGTCATATTGTCTTCCCGTTCAGCCTGCAGCGTCTCATCCTGAATCTCAGCAGCTTCCTCTCTGATTTCCTCATCCCGCTCTGCGGGCTCCTGTTGTGTATGTTTATTTTCAGTCATATCTGATTAATTTCTTTAGCTAATAAAACAGACAGCAAATAGTTTGCCAAAAAAAAAGCGGTGACAGGCAAAATACCCTTTCAAAGGAATAGTTCACACCACGCATCAAAGACTTCCACCTGGTGCCAGCCATGGCGACTCAGCGATTGCCGGATCTTTTTTATAGGTTTCTCCTTGCCCAACTGCGACTTGGAATAGAACTTGTCGGCAAAGCAGATGATCTGTTCCTCCAGGCTCACCGGCCGCATATCCCTGTGCGGGATGGGCAGCTTCCGGTTGATGATGGTCTCCAGGCTCAGTCCCGTGCCGGTATGGCGTTCACACACCAGCCCATGCTTGGGATATCCCTCCTCAGTGAGCAGCTCCCGACCCAGGTAACCGTGACAGATATAGGGATGGGTGCCCTCACAGGCGATGTGGGGAGCCTTGGTGAGAAAGATGCCAATGTCGTGCAGCATCCCTGCCTCCTCAATGAAACGCACATCCACCGCCAGCTCCGGGTGCCTTGCGGCAATGGAAAGTGCCTTGTTGGTCACGTCGGTGGTATGTGACATGTAGATGTCGTATAGTTTCGTACCCTTTTTATAATACTTTTCAATAATCGTTTCGGGATTCATATACCGCGATTTTCCATCTGCCTGCAAAAATACGATAAAATGATCATCGCTGTCACCCGATTCAGAGAGGTACCACATATTTTTTCATCGATTCATCCTGAAGCGAGCGAGGCACAGCTGTTTTAATTTCATCGATGATGATATTGAGCAAACGCTCCCGAAAGAACTCCTTACGGGTGATCAGGCTCACCTCTCTCACTGGGGTGTTATTCCTGAAAGGGCGCACATTCTTGCGTTGTGTCTCGCTGAGGTTTGAAAGTGCCATCTCCGGGATCACTGTCAGTCCCTCGTTCTGATCAACGATGTTAATCAGCGTATCGATGCTACCGGCTTCGTAGGAGAAGATCGACTGGTTGTTGCGTCGTTTTTTCAAGTTGCAGAGGTGGAGGATCTGCGTACGGAAGCAGTGCACCTCGTCGAGCAGCCATAGCCTCGCGGTGGTGAGATCGCTCTCTTCAAGCGACGTTTTTGCGTAAAGTGCCTTCTCCCGGGGTGAGACATAGGCGAGGAACTGTTCGTAGTAGATGGGATGCTCAATGATGCCCTGTTCCTTGAGGGGTGTGGCCAGGATCGCACCATCGATCGAGTCGTTGGCCAGCCCCTTGAGAATCTGACCGGTGGTAAGCTCTGAGATCACAATCCGGATATCATAGTTGTTGTCGCGATGCACCTGCATCAGTTTCGGCAGGAGATAGGGAGAGATGGTGGGTATGATAGCCAGACGGAACACTCCTTTCACGATTCCCTTCTCCTCCTGGATGATCTCCTTGATCTGGTTCACCTGGGCCAGCGCCAGTCGCGCCTGGTTGATCACCCGGGTACCGATCTCGGTGGGCTGTACCGGCAGTTGAGAGCGGTCGAAGATCTTCACGCCCAACTCATCCTCCAGCTTCTGGATCATCATGCTGAGCGTAGGCTGAGTGACAAACGAAGCTTCCGCCGCCTTTGAGAAATGGCGGTAGTTGTCCACCGCGATAATATATTCCAGTTGTTGTATGTTCATTATCTAAGGTTTGTAATCAGAGAAATATTTCATGAACTGCACACGTTCGTAAAGAGAAGGATTTTTAATGTTGGAATAGCTAAGCTTCCCCCTGAAATCTTCTATATGGCTGTAGTTGTTCTGCTCCATCCACTCCTCCATGCAGGTGATCATCTCACCGACAGCGGCAGGGCCCTGTTCATAAAGCAAGCTGCAGAGCTGGATGCCACCCGCACCGGCAAGGATCCCTTTCACGGCATCCTCCCAGCCATGCACCCCGTAGGAGCAAGCAATATCGAAGTCGGGTACCCGTCCCGCCACGATGGCGGTCCAGCGGAGCGTGTCGCTGAAGTCGGAAGGGTGACTGAAAACCGGCCCCGAGACAATCTCCATCTTGGTGACATCGATGTCGAGTTGGTAGAAACGGTTGAAGAGCACCACACCCGCAGCGCCCAGTGACTTGAGACGAGCTACCAGCCCCGGTAGGTTGCTGATAGTCTTTCCCATCTTGATCACAAGGGGTATGGAGAGGTTTTTCTTCAGTTCCCGGACAATGTTGACATAGGAATCCTCCAGCCAGGTGTCGCCCTGGTCGCCGGCATTCAGCAGGAAAAGGTTCAGCTCCAGCGCATCGGCACCCGCATCCTCGACGCTGTGCGCGAAATCGATCCAGCGGCTCTGCTTGTAGCAGTTGATGCTGGCCACGATGGGCACTTCACATTCTGCCTTGGCGGAGCGGATCAGATCGAGGTACTTCCCCATGTGGTTCATCTCCACGTAGGTGTTGATGTAATCGGCCGCCTCGGGGTAGTCGGAGAGTTGCGACAGCTTCCCTGAATGACTCTCTATCTGCTCTTCGAAGAGCGATTTCAGCACCACCGCGCCGATACCGGCATCTTCCAACTCCTTTATCTTCTTCAGCGAGTTAGTCAGTCCGCTGCTCGCGGCGATCAGGGGATTTTTCAATTGCAATCCCGCAAAGGTTGTTTCCAGAGTAACCATGTAGGTGACGAATGTTTTTCAAATAATTGAATGCACAAATATAGATAATTTTTATCGAACATCCGGTATCTGATCCAAAAAGAGTCAGGTAAATAACTGCTGTTCGTTTATCGATCGCCGAAGATCAGCGTACCCACGCGAATCAGCGTGCTACCCTCCTCAATTGCGATGGGATAATCGGCCGACATCCCCATGGATAGCTCCCGGAATGAAGGATCACCAGCGAAATGCTTCGCCTTGCTCTCATCGAAAAGATCTTTGAGCTGCCGAAACTCGCGGCGTACCTGCTCCCTGTTGTCGGTATAGGTAGCCATCCCCATCATGCCGGCAATCTGCAGGTGAGAGCACTCCCTCCATCTGTTCCCCTCCAGGAAGCGGCGGCACTCGTCGGGTGAGAAGCCCGATTTGGTCTCCTCTTCGGCGATGTGTACCTGCAGCAGGCAGGGAATCACCCGTCCGCAAGCAGCCCCCTGCTTCTCGATCTCCTGCATCAGCCGTTCGCTGTCGAGGCTGTGAATCAGCGTAACGAAAGGGGCGATCTGCTTCACCTTGTTGCGCTGCAGGGTGCCAATGAAGTGCCACTCAATATCTCTTGGCAGCTCCTGCTGCTTGGCGACCAGTTCCTGCACACGGCTCTCACCGAAGAGGCGCTGCCCCGCACCGTAGGCCTCACGGATCTGTTCGGTGGGGTGGAATTTCGATACTGCCACCACTCTCACCTGTGGGGGCAATGATACTCTCAGGGTCTTGATATTTGAGGCGATGTTCATTCCTGCTCCTTAACTGTATCAACGGTATGCTCTCCAGCGTAGGGAAAGACGTCCATGATAGCGGTTTCTGCCACCGAAGCGATCGCATAGTCGATCATGGTCTTTTTCATCTCAGTCTCCACAATCTCCACCGCCTCTTTCAGGTCAGAGGCCTGCACCAACATGTTGACCGCCGTCTTCTTCTCTGCACCGCTCTTCTCATCGAGGGTAATAAAGTAAAGACGTGCCTTGTAGTAGCGGTCGCCCGTTTCATTGAAAAAAGATTCAGTATATTTTACCCGTTTAATGTCCGATACCGAAAATTCACCCGAAATGAAGGGTTTGATCTCTTCGATGATGCGTGCCTCCGCTTCTGTGAAAGAGAGGGCATCCACCAGGTAAGGCTCGGTTACTGTTTTCTGCATGCCGGTCTCCAGCATCTTGTCATATTTTATCTTGCACTCAAACCAATTGTACATATATCAATAAATTGTTCTATCATCTCATATGCGCCAAGGTACTCTTGACACTTAACCAACTTTATTTTACAAAGGTAGATTTTTTTTCATATTTGTCATGCAGGGCGCACCCCCAAAAAAAAACAGTTGTCCACCTTGACGGAGACAACTGTTTTTACTATTTCCTACATCCTTAGAGAAGATTCCGAAGAAGAGCGGGATCAATGTTCATCGCGGTGATCACCCCCTTTTCGTCGATCAGGTAGCTCTTGAAACCATTGCTGAACCTGAATTGCTTGAAGAGTTCAGAAGCTGTTCCCTCCGCTTCGAGGTAACAGGAAATCTTCTCCAGGTGGTCCATCGCAAGTGTGCGCTCCAGCACATTCAGGTTCTCGTCGAACGAGACCGACAGGAATGTGACATCTGCATTGTTCCGTGAAAGGAAATTATAGAGCTGTACATTGGCAGCGCGGGATTGGGCATCATAGCTGGCCCAAAAATTCAGCACAACTTTTTTACCTTTCAATTCATGTAATGTGAGCCTCTCTCCTTCTGAGTCCGTTAAAACGATATCAGGAATCATTTCTCCGGGATGATAACCTATTGAAGGCAGATCTCTTTTTACAGATCCTGATGAGAGTGCAAGTGAAAGAATTGCTGCAAGGCAAAAGTTCACGTACTTCATATAAAAAAATTTTGATTACTAATCAGACTTAGTTGTTGCTTCACGCAGCATGCTAAATCCCTTATTTTTACCCTCTTTTCGCTAAAAGAGCGTCATTTTGGTCTGCAAAAGTAGTCCACTTTTGCTTACCAACGCACATTTCCCCCCAAAAAAATTCCTTCAGATTGTTAAAATAAAAAATTGATATTCTTTTTATGCCTGATATTCAATTCATTATGGAAAAGAAAGATTCAACCGCCTCAATGGAGGAATCTTTCAGCAACACTTTCTTGTCGCTGTCCAGCAGGTAGATGGTCGGGATGGCTTTGATATCGTACAGCCGCTCACGGGTGATCACCATACCCGGGTCGTAGGCATGAAGCCATTTTTTGGGCATGTGCGGCAAGTGTTCCCTCCACACCTCCAGGTCGTTGTCGGGATAGATCGTCAGAATGGTAAGCATGGTCCTGGTGGGACTGTTCATTGCCAGTGCCTTGTTCAGGGCACTGGAGCTGTTTAGCTGCCGGGTGACCGCCTCGCAGGTAGGACATCCGGGATTGGAGAAGATCAGCAGCAGATACTGGCTGTTGATTGCATGAAGCGTGCGGGTCTCACCGCTAGCGAATCTGAATGAGAAATTGTTCGCTTTCATGCCCACACGGTTCTGCAGGGCCATCTCCAGTTGGAACTGGTAACGCGAGCGATCAGCCTCCTCCAGCAGGGAGGAACCGGCTACCTCTTGCAACACAGGGATGTAATACTCTTCGTTGCGAAAAGGAGAGTTGGGATCATAGAAATATTTCTCCATCAGCGACACAAAATAGCGGTACATACTCCTGTCGGCTTCAGCCCTCTTGAGCGTATGGCGCAGCGACTCGGCTGACTCTTCTTTTGGGAGAAAACGAAGCAGGTGAATGTAATCGACAAATGCCTGCTCAGTGATGTCCGGCTTTTTGGTGAGCGTACTGTCTGCAAAGTCGAACCGGTCCCAGAAATGGTGAATCAGATATTGTGCCCGCTCATCGGGATCGGTGAGCGATGCGGGCACTTGGGGAAACACAAAAGTATCGGGTACAACCGATTCCGGTTCATACAACTCATGACTACCGCTACCGCTCTTCTTACTTGAGGAGCAGGAGGAGGTAAAGATCATTGCAATAACCATCCCTACAGCAAACAATCTGATATTTCTCATCTTCTTTGAAGCGATCTATTCTGCTGTAAAGGTAGCAAAAAGTGAGATACCGGAAAAATGCAAGAAAAGGTGATTGAGAGAACAGAAAATTTTTTCGTATATTTGTGGTTCACTCTGTCCCATTCAGATATGGATCACTACATCGTTTCAGCAAGAAAATACAGGCCCTCCACCTTTCAGAGCGTGGTGGGACAAAAAGCGCTCACCACCACGCTGAAGAACGCCATCGCGGGCAACAAGCTGGCACATGCCTATCTCTTCAGCGGCCCCAGGGGAGTGGGTAAAACCACCTGCGCTCGCATCTTTGCGAAGACGATCAACTGCTTAAACCAGACAGCCGATCATGAGGCATGTAATGCCTGCGAATCGTGTGTGGCTTTCAACGAACAACGCTCCTATAACATCCACGAGTTGGATGCCGCCTCTAACAACGGGGTGGATGACATCCGGTCGCTGATTGACCAGGTGCGCATCCCTCCCCAGATTGGACGTTACAAGGTCTATATCATCGACGAGGTACATATGCTCTCACCGGCAGCCTTCAACTCATTTCTCAAAACCCTGGAGGAGCCGCCGGCACATGCCATCTTCATTCTGGCCACTACGGAAAAGCACAAGATCATCCCCACCATCCTCTCGCGCTGCCAGGTCTATGACTTCAACCGCATCAGCATCAGCGACATCGTAGCTCATCTGCAGCATGTGGCACAACAGGAGGGGGTGAGCGCCGAAACAGAGGCACTCAATATCATTGCACAGAAAGCCGACGGTGGGATGCGTGATGCACTCTCGATCTTCGATCAGACAGTGAGCTATACGGGCGGAAATATCACTTATAAGGCAGTTATAGAGAACCTGAACGTGCTGGATTATGAATACTACTTCAAGCTGACAGAGGCGATCCTCGCGGGAAGTGTGCCCAATTGCCTGCTGATTCTGAATGACATCCTCAACAGGGGGTTCGAAGGTCAGTACATCATCAGCGGCATCGCTTCACACTTCCGTGACTTGCTGGTTTGCAAAGATCCGGTCACGGCACAGCTGTTCCAGGTGGGAGACTCAATCCGGGAGCGTTACACGCTTATGGCTCAAAAATGCAGCACCGCTTTTCTTTACGAGGCGATTGCGATTGCCAACGATTGCGATCTCAACTACCGCATCAGCAAAAACAAACGGCTGATGCTTGAGCTGATGCTGATCAAAATGTGTCAACTCAACGAAAGGGTGCCAACGGCAGGGGGAGAAAAAAAAGGGGGTCTGAAGCCGATTGAAAATCGTAAGCAGAGCAATCACACGGGCCGATTGGAAGAACCGACCGGGGAAGCTATCCGCGAGCAGGCGGTGAAACCGCCTGAGAAAACGGCAGAGGTACCTGCAGACCAAGCTGTTACGCAGCCAGAGGTGAAAAAAATGGAAAAGACAGCCCCTCCTGTCAACAGCACACAGAAAAAAAGAAAGGCCTCTGTTTCGGGCATGGGCATCTCACTCAGCTCTCTGTCCGGGAACCAGGTGAATGAACCGGAAGCAACCGTTCAGGAGAAAGAGGTTACAGGGTCGCGTCGCTTAAGTGAAGAGGAGTTGATCGCTGCATGGAACGAATATGCCAGCACACTCACTGAAGAGAAGCTGCTGAAAAACACCATGACCCTCTATCTGCCACGATTGATTGGGGATGAACTGTTCGAAGTGGAGGTGAACACGGAATTAAACAGGCAGTATCTCACCGACAACAGCCTCTCAATCATCTCATACCTGCGGGAGAAGCTCAACAATGGAGGAATCACCATGACCATCCGGATTGCAGAGGGTAACGCCATCCGTAAGGCACTCACATCACGTGAAATCTTTGATGAGATGACAAAGCAAAACCCTTCTCTCCAGAAGCTTTCTGATGAATTCGGACTGGAGCTGAGTTAATGAAAAACATCTGTTGCCAACATACTTCCGGGAGATTTTTCACTCCCGGAAATAGCGTTCAATCTCATTTCTGCTCCTGATGGGAATCAGCGTAAAGCCATAGGTGACAGGGCCTTCATCCGGACGAATCAGGTACTTCCCGAGCGGCAGCGCGCCCCAGCTGTTGTTGCCTCCCACACCCTGCATGCGGTGGTCGATGAACAGATCCACCACATCCGACGGATGGTAGTCGTTGATATGTTTGTTCCGGGGTGCTGTTCCTACAGGTGCATCGTTGTTGAGTGATTCTCCGTTGGAGATCGTCTCCAGCAGATAGTTTGACACGTTGAACTCAAATAGGTCGTCCGCCACAAAAAGCAGGCCGCTGCCCGACTTCCGGGTGAGTGCCAGCCAGCGGGTATCGGTGTGATGTCCGTTTTCCTGCGGCAGCACGTAGCGGGTCACCATCTCGCTGATGGGTGATGTGTAGCGGTCGAGGAAGGCAGCGCTTTTCCTGTCGGGGTAGTTTTCCCAGGGGCCCCTGCCGTAATAGTCCGCCTGCACCAGCTCACCGGTAAGCTGCATCCGCATGCCGATACGGGGGATCATTTCCGTGTCTGAGCTGGTGGCATCGAACCGGTTGGATATGTGGAGGGTGCCATTGTCATAGAGGGTATAGGTCACTTCGTTGCCGGCCCCGGCTTCGGGGTAGCTGTAGCGGTAGGTGAGGGTTGTTGTTTCTCCGCGGGTGATCTTCAGGTCCTCGGCCCTGGGTTCCCGGTAGCTGGCCTCTCTCCATGCCGAGAGCCGCTGCGGGAGCCGTGCTCCGTAATCGTTGTCGATGGGAGCCCGCCAGAAGAAGGGACGGGGCCCCGCGCCGTTTTCGATATATTCGGTACCGTCCACCCGGTAGGAGGTGAGCAGACCGGTTTGTTTGTCGAAGATTGCCCTGAAACGTCTGCCACTCACGATCACCGAGGTGTCGGTTTCTTCTACTTCGGCAGCTTTCAGCTTACCGTTTGCCAGGGCAGGGTAATCGTTGACCACAAACTGCTCGCGGGCTACCACCCAGCCGGCAGGGATCAGCCGCTCCTCCTCTTTCTGTGTGACCGTAAAGTTGACGGTCAGCTGTTCATCGCGGCCGGCGTAGCGGGCCCAGCCGGGTATCGCCACCTTTACGCTCTCCTGCGGGGCTGCTTCTGCCTGCAGGCTCCCCTGGGCCAGCTCCTTTCCTCCGGCTTTGATGCTGTAAGTGATCCGGTAGCGGCTCAGGTCGGAGAAGAATTGCTCGTTGAAGAGTTCCACGGATCCGGTTTCCGGGTTGAAATTGCGGAACCAGACATGTTGATACACCTTGCGCATTTCTTCGGTATGCGGTTTCACGCTCCGGTCGGGGAAGACCACACCGTTGATGCAGAAGTCGCCCGAACTGGGAGTGCCTGCCGGCCCGTAGTCGCCGCCGTAGGCCCAGAAACGGTTTCCCTGCTCATCGTTCTTTACCAGTCCCTGGTCCACCCAGTCCCAGATAAAGCCCCCCTGCAGCAGCGGGTATTTCCGGATGATGTCCCAGTATTCGGTGAAGTTGCCCAGGCTGTTTCCCATGGCGTGGGCGTACTCACAGAGGATAAGGGGGCGGTCGGATGCAGGATCGTTGGCGTACCGCGCTATCTGATCGGGAGTGGCGTACATCGGTGCAAAGATATCGGTGTTCCACTCCATCACAGCCCGTTCATACTGCACGGGACGGGAGGTGTCGCGACTCTTGATCCAGCGATAGGTCTCGTAGAAATTGTATCCGTTACCTGCCTCGTTGCCCAGTGACCAGGTGATGACGCAGGGGTGGTTCTTGTCGCGTTCCACCATGCCGATGGTGCGGCTCAGGTGATCTTCCAGAAAGAGCGGGTTGTTTGCCAGCGTCCCTCCTTTTCGCAGGTTGTATCCCATCCCGTGGCTTTCAATGTTGGCCTCGTCGATCACGTAGATCCCATATTCGTCGGCCAGCCTGTAGAACAGCTCCGGCTGGGGGTAGTGGCTGTTACGCACGGCATTGACATTGTACTTGCGGAACAGTTCAAAATCTTTGCGCATCAGCTCTTCGGTGACGTA
>JAHDQF010000012.1 GCA_018433945.1 Proteiniphilum sp.
CAAACTGAAAAAAGCAGAGATGCTCAATCCGGATCAGCGGGCAACACGGATCCTGAAAGGGGTACAAAAAGATCTCCGATTAAAGGAGATACCGTGGCACATCGAGTGCTTTGATAACTCCAATATCCAGGGCACCCACCCGGTTGCTGCCTGCGTGGTTTTCAAAAAAGCAAAACCGGCCAAAAAGGAGTACCGCCATTTCAATGTGAAAAGCGTGACAGGACCGGATGATTATGCATCGATGCGGGAGATAGTGGAAAGACGCTATTCTCGTTTGCTTAACGAGGGCGCTCCCCTACCCCAACTCATTGTAATTGACGGCGGTAAGGGGCAGCTGCATGCTGCCGTGGAATCGCTTCAGAAAATCGGGTTATATGGAAAGATTGCGGTGATCGGCATCGCAAAGCGTTTGGAGGAGATCTACTACCCCGGTGATTCTGTTCCATTGTACATCGACAAAAATTCAGAAACATTGAAACTGATTCAGCAACTCCGCGACGAGGCCCATCGATTTGGAATCACTTTTCACCGTCAAAAAAGAAGCAAGTCACAAATAAGGTCAGAGCTCGACGATCTGAAAGGGATTGGGAAGGAAACAAAGAAAAAGTTGCTCACTCGTTTCAAGAGCATCAAACGGATCCGTGAAGCAACGGATGAGGAGTTAACCGATCTGATCGGAAAAAGCAAAGCAACGTTGATAAGAGAATGGATCAATGACAACAGAAACAAAACGGAAATATGAGGGTATTGATTCAAAGGGTAAGCCGGGCAGCCGTATCAATTGGGGGTAAAACGAAAAGCAGCATTGGCATGGGTCTGCTCCTTTTTCTGGGTATTGAAAAGGAGGATGATGAACGGGATATCGATTATCTTTGCAGGAAGATCGTCCAATTGAGAATATTTGATGACTCCAATGGCATCATGAACCTCTCGGTTTTAGATGTGGAAGGGGAACTGCTGGTGGTGTCGCAATTCACCCTCCATGCCAGTACAAGGAAAGGAAACCGCCCCTCTTACATCCGTGCAGCAAGACCAGAAAAAGCCATTCCCCTCTATGAAAAATTCTGTCAGGAGTTGCAGCAGCAACTTAAAAGAGAGGTGGCTACAGGAGTATTTGGCAGCAATATGCAGGTAGAAATTGTGAATGATGGTCCGGTCACCATCTGGATTGATTCAAAAAACAGGGAATAGATGAGACTACAGGAAGCACAACAATTGGTAGACGACTGGATTCGCACCTATGGTGTGCGATACTTCAGCGAACTGACCAACATGGCTATCCTCACCGAGGAGGTGGGTGAGCTGGCACGTATCATGGCCCGCACATATGGGGATCAGTCGTTCAAGGAGAGCGAGCGTGCTGCTGACCTGGCAGACGAGATGGCCGATGTACTCTGGGTGTTGCTTTGCCTGGCCAATCAGACAGGCGTTGACATGGAAGAGGCGCTGAAAAAAAACATTGAAAAAAAAAGCAGGAGAGATGCCACCCGTCACAAGGAAAATCCAAAACTGCAGAACAAAAGAGAAAAGAACCTTTAAAAATATGACCCTTTATGGAAAAAGAAAAGTATCACTCAACCCTTGAAGCCTATCCATTCAGTCTGACCGATGAACAGGTCACAGAGCAGGTCCGTAAACTGCTGTCTGAGAAAACCGGGCAGAACAGACTGAAAGGGGTTTACAGCAGCATATATGGCTGTATCGATCTGACCACCCTCAACAGCACCGACACCCGTGAAGAGGTGTGGCAGTTTACCGAGCAAGTGAACAGCTTCGACGGCAGCCGTCCCGACATCCCCAATGTGGCGGCAATCTGTGTCTATCCCAATTTTGCGCGCACCGTGAAAGATGCACTGACAGCCGATGTACGTATCGCCTGTGTCTCCGCAGGCTTTCCCTCCTCGCAGACCTTTTCAGAAATAAAAGTAGCGGAAACAGCGCTGGCTGTAGCAGACGGGGCCGATGAGATCGACGTGGTAATCAACCTGGGGCTCTTCCTCGATGAAGCATATGAAGAGATGTGTGAGGAGCTCACTGAGATTAAAGAGGCCTGCAGGCAGGCCACTCTCAAAGTGATACTGGAGACAGGGGCACTGAAAAGTGCAGAGAGAATTTACCATGCATCTATTCTCGCACTCTATTCGGGTGCTGATTTTCTGAAAACCTCCACAGGTAAGGGATACCCTGGTGCAACACCGGAAGCGGCCTATGTAATGTGCCGGGCCATCAGTGACTACCATCAGAAAACAGGATACAAGGCTGGGATTAAGGTTGCGGGAGGAGTGGCGACACCTGAAGATGCGCTGAAATATTATACAATTGTGAAAGAGGTGTTGGGAGAGGAGTGGTGCAATGCTACACTTTTTCGTGTGGGTGCCAGCCGTCTGGCTGATGCCCTACTGGCGGTTATAGAGCAAGATTGACAAAATCTTCACCATTTCGTAACCACCGGAGAACAAAAATATGGGTAGATTTGCTGTTCAATCATTTTAGCAATCACCAATATTTGTAACAATGAAAAATAATCTGATTTTTCTTTTCCTTTTTTTCAGTTCCCTCCCACTCTTCTCTCAGCAACTGATAAGCGGTTACCTGTATGAAGATCTCAATCGTAACGGCAGCAAAGAACGACGGGAACCGGGTATCGCCGGCGTAGCAGTATCCAACGGTACGGAAGTGGTTCTCACAGGTGACGATGGCAGCTACCACATCCCGGTAAAAAGTGGCAACACGCTCTTCGTCATCAAACCCAGTGGATACAAATTCTCAGTGGACAAAGATTATATTCCACAGTTCTACTATCACCACAAGCCGGAAGGATCGCCCAATGGCTTCAAATACAAAGGAGTAAAGCCTACCGGCAGGCTGCCCCGATCAGTCGATTTTGCCCTTCACCGTTACGATGAACCGGAGGCGTTTACGGCCATCGTTTTTGGAGATCCACAGCCCTACTCCATGGAAGATATGGACTATTTCACCCGCAAAATCCTACAGGAGGTAGAGAAGAATAACAAGACCCTATTCGGTATCAGCCTGGGTGATATTGTGGGGAACAACCTCGATCTGCACCCTGTTTACAAGGAACGGATGCGACAACTGCAGCTCCCCTGGTACAACGTAATGGGCAACCATGACATGAATTTTGACGCACCCACTGATGATCTGTCGGATGAGACCTTTGAGAAGAACTTCGGAAGCGCCAATTATGCCTTTAACTACGGCAACGCTCATTTCATTGTGCTGGATAACATCCTCTATCCCGATCCGCGCGACGGTAAAGGGTACTGGGGAGGATACCGGCTTGATCAACTGCTGTTTCTTGAGAATGACCTGAAACAGGTGCCGAAAGACAAACTGATCGTCCTTTCTCAGCACATCCAAATGAAAGATATAACCAGCTACAGGGTAACAGACCGTCAACGCCTCTTTGATCTGTTGAAAGATTTTGAGCATGTACTTGTGATGTCGGCCCACACCCATCTGCAGGATCAGATTGAATATACCAGAACAGAAGGATGGATGGGAAGTAAACCACTGCACGAATACAACGCAGGAACAACCTCGGGCGATTGGTACTCAGGTAAAAGGGATGTGAATGGTCTGCCCGATGCCACCATGCGTGATGGCACCCCACAGGGCTATGCGTTTCTGCATGTAAAAGGGAATCAATATCGCATTGATTACAAAGTTGCCGGAAAAAATCCAGATTATCAGATGAACATCTATGCTCCGAAAGTAGTCCCCTACAAGGGGAGAACCACTTCACAGATTGTGGTCAACTTCTTCATGGGAAGCCACAACGACCTGGTGGAATACCGCATAGGAAAAGGCTCGTGGAAGAAAATGGGTCACCTGGAAGCAGCCGATCCCTCCTACTCCACCAAGCTGATCGAATGGGATTTCACCGACACACTGCTGCCGGGTCGCAGGCCTTCAAACGCAGTGAACAGCACCCATCTCTGGTTCGCTCCTATCAGTACCGATCTGCCAACAGGCGTACATGAGATTGAAGTGCGCGCTACAGACCGATATGGGAAACAGCACTACGGAAAGAAAAGCTACAAAATCATGGAATAAATTCAGAAGGCTATCTACTCAGATGTAGATAGCTTTTTTTTAATACCTGCTAACTACAAAAAATGTCATTTTGTCATTTAGTCGCATGATAAATCGAGTTAAATAGTCCCATGTTTGTCATTATGTCATTTATTTATCAATTGTACCGTTCATAACCAAACTGGCACATCATTTGCTATTTCCTTAGTGCGAGAGTTAAACACAGAATAGGGTAACAAAATAAAGAAAGGGTACAATTATGGCAATTATCAGACGTTCAAACAACAACTGGCTGCCGAGTGTATTCAACGACTTCTTCGGCAATGAATGGATGCAAAATTTCAACCGGTCGTTACCGGCCATCAACATCCAGGAAAAAGATGACAGCTTCCTGGTAGAGGTTGCAGCTCCCGGAATGACCAAGGAGGATTGCAATGTACGGGTTGATGATGATAACAACCTGGTGATCTCATTCGAAAAGAAGAATGAGTCGGAAGAGAAAGACAAAAAGGGAACATACCTGCGTCGCGAATTCTCCTATACGGAGTTCCAGCGCACAATGTTACTCCCAGACAACGTGGACAAGGAGAAGATCTCAGCCAAGGTAGAAAATGGTGTGCTATCGGTAACGATACCGGTTGTCAAAGAGGTGAAAAATACCAATACACGGCTGATCGAGATTCAGTGACAAAAGTCGGTGTAAAGAAAATGACCTCAAAGTGCCACCCCACCCCGGGGTGGTATTTTTTTTAATATTTACGGTTTTTCAGATAGGAGAGAAAGAGCCGCATCAGCGACTCCATCTCCTCGCTGAAATGGAAACCGGATACAATCTCTTCAGCTTCAGCTATCAAGGCATCAATCTTCCCGTAAGCATAGTCTATCCCACCCTGCTCACGGGCAAAGGCTAAAAGGCGTGTGATATTCTTATCGGTATAGTTGCGTGAGGTGATGAGCTGCATCATCTCGTCTGAAATGGCATCGGATGCATGCTGCAAGGCATAAATCATAGGCAGGGTGATCTTCCCTTCACGGATATCATTACCTGTGGGTTTACCCACATCCCTCTTAAAGTAATCGAAGATGTCATCCCTGATCTGGAAACAGATACCCAGGATGCTGCCGAGCTTGGAAAAGCTACTGAGCATTGCACGGTCGGCACCGCCGGTAATGGCACCGATGGTAATACTGGCGCGAATCAGCGAAGCCGTTTTCTTGTCGATCACATCAAAATAGGCTGCCTCATCTACAATGATCTTGTCAGCCAACGTGAACTGGTTCAGCTCACCTTCGGCGAGATTCTGACCCAGCTCCGAGATGATCTGAATGATGTTCAGATCCTTGGTTTTGACACTCTCCTTCAGCGCTGTTGAGAGCAGATAATCTCCCAGCAACACCGCCTGTGTGTTGTCGTATATGGCATGCAGTGAACGTTTGCCACGACGGATGTCCGACTTGTCGATCACATCATCGTGCACCAGGGTAGCGGTATGAAGCAGCTCCACGGTCACTGCTCCATGATAGGTCTCGGGGATGATACCGCCACAAGCCTTTGCCGTCATCAGCACCAACAGGGGTCTCAATCTTTTTCCTGAGGTGTTGAAGAGGTAGCCGAGCATCTCACTGATCAGCGGATTATCGCTTCTCACCGACGCCTGCAAATACTCCTCAAAGCGGAACAGCTCTTGTCGAAGTAAATCCCTTATTTGCTGACCCTGATCCATCAAAACCTAAAATTAAGAGCTACAAAAGTAAAAATAATTCTCCGCTTCGCAACAAATAATCGTAACTTTACGTTTCCTTAATGTTATCACAAGAGATTATGAATAAAAACAAACTCTTCTTACTCGACGCATACGCCCTTATCTACCGATCCTATTACGCATTTATCCGCAATCCAAGGATCAATTCGAAAGGACAGAACACCTCTGCCGTTTTCGGTTTCGTGAACACGCTGGAGGAGGTGCTGCGCAAGGAAGATCCCTCCCATATTGCCGTGGCATTTGACCCGCCGGGACCCACTTTCCGGCATCTGGAGTTTGAAGCCTACAAGGCACAGCGCGAGGCGACACCGGAGGATATCAAATGGTCGGTACCGATAATCAAAGAGATTGTCAAAGCTTACAACATCCCGGTGCTGGAGGTGGAGGGCTACGAAGCGGATGATGTGATCGGCACCATTGCCAAAAGGGCTGACAAGAACCGTTTCGATGTCTATATGATGACACCTGACAAGGATTACGGACAGCTGACAGAACCACATATCTTCATCTATAAGCCGCGTTACGGAAGCAATGACTTTGACCTGCTGGATGACCGCAGGATCATGGAGAAGTATGGTCTCTCCCACCCCACTCAGATAATCGATCTGCTGGGGTTGATGGGTGATTCGTCCGACAACATACCCGGTTGCCCGGGCGTAGGTGAAAAGACTGCCGTAACGCTGTTGCAAAAGTTCGGTTCAATTGATAAGCTGCTGGAACAGACCGATCAGTTGAAAGGAGCACTGAAGAAAAAAGTGGAAGAAAACAGTGAGCAGATTCTATTCTCCCGCATGTTGGCAACCATCAAAACCGATGTTCCAATCGCTGTGGAGGAGGATTTGCTCACCCGCGGTAAGAAAGATGAGGAGGCCATCAGGAAGATCTTCGAAGAGCTGGAGTTTCGCTCTTTGTTGGAGCGTGTATTGAGAGCGGATACTCCCCCACCCGCTTCTAAAGAGCCGCTGCAGGGTGATCTCTTCTCTCTGTTTGAAGCGGCGGAGTCGCATGAAACAGCGGATGCTCCGCTTCCTTCCGGATTCACCGACATCAACAGCACTCCCCATGATTACCGGATGGTTGCAACTGAGAAAGAAAGAGAGGACTTGGCGATGCTGCTCTCAACACAGCAATCGGTATGCTTCGACACCGAGACTACAGGTGTGAATCCACTTGAGAGCGAACTGGTAGGCATCTCTTTCGCTTTCCATGAAGGTGAGGCATACTATGTGCCGGTATCGGCAGACCGTGAGCAGGCTACGAAAGAGAGTGCTGTTTTCAAACCTTTCTTCGAAAATGCTGCCATCACCAAAATCGGTCAGAACATCAAATATGATATGCTACAGCTGCGCCAATACGGGATCAATGTGAGCGGGAAGCTGTTCGACACCATGATTGCCCACTATCTGCTCAACCCGGAGCAGCGACATGGAATGGACTACCTGGCGGAGAGCTACCTTCAATACCGCACCATCCACATCGATGCGCTAATCGGTCCCCGAGGTAAGAATCAAAAGAACATGCGGGAGGTAAATCCGGAGGTAGTGAAAGATTATGCCGCAGAGGATGCCGATATCACCCTGAAGCTGAAAAATATACTGGAAAAGGAGATCCGTCGGAACCAAATGGAACAGCTCTTCTTTGAGATAGAATCTCCCCTGATCTATGTGCTGGCGGATATGGAGTGGACGGGGGTTCGTCTCGACCTGAAAGCTCTGCAGGAGCTCTCACAACAGTATAATGCTGAACTGGCATCCATTGAGCAGGAGATCGCCGCGATGGCCGGCATGCCTTTCAATGTCAACTCCCCGAAACAGATCGGTGAAGTGTTGTTTGACCGGCTTAAAATAGCAGAGAAACCGAAAAAGACCCGAACAGGGCAATATAAAACCAGCGAGGAAGAACTGGAGAAGCTGCGCAACAAGCACCCGATCATCGAAAAGATTCTGGAACAACGGGGCCTCAAAAAGCTGCTGAGTACTTATGTGGATGCTTTCCCGCTACTGGTAAACGAACGAACCGGCAAAGTACATACCTCCTTCAATCAGACAGTGGCTGCAACCGGACGACTCAGCAGCACCAACCCGAACCTGCAGAACATCCCCATCCGCGATGAGCGTGGCAGGGAGATGCGCAAGGTGTTTATCCCCGATGAGGGTTGCCTCTTTCTCTCATCCGACTATTCTCAGATAGAACTGCGCATCATGGCACATCTGAGCGGCGACAAGAACATGATCGAGGCATTTGTACAGGGCCAGGATATCCATGCCGCCACTGCAGCAAAGATCTTCAAAAAGCCACTGGTGGAGGTGACAGCAGAGATGCGCCGGAAAGCAAAAACCGCCAACTTTGGCATCATATACGGCATCAGTCCTTTCGGATTGTCGGAACGACTCAACATCCCACGCGGTGAGGCCAAAGAGCTGATCGATGAATACTTTGCTACATTCCCGGGCGTGAAGCAATACATGGACAACGCTATTCTACATGCGCGCGAGAAAGGGTACGTGGAAACCATCTTCGGCCGCAAGCGTTATTTGCCGGACATCAACTCCCGCAATGCCACGGTGCGTGGCTACGCAGAACGCAACGCCATCAACGCACCCATCCAGGGCAGCGCAGCCGACATCATCAAGGTGGCGATGATCCGCATCTTCACACGTTTTGAAGAGGAACAGCTACGATCGAAGATGATCCTGCAGGTTCACGACGAACTCAATTTCAACGTCTTACCCGATGAGCTGGAGCGGGTAAAGCAAATTGTCACCAGCGAAATGGAAAACGCCTGCAGCCTGAGCGTACCGCTCACCATCGATCTGGGAGTGGGAGAAAACTGGCTGGTAGCACACTAAAAGCCTATGCTCGAAGGACTGGCGGAATATGGTTACTGGGGGCTGCTGCTTGCCTCTTTTCTGGCGGCTACGGTACTCCCTTTCAGCTCGGAGGTGGTCTTCGCGGCGCTGATCGCTGCGGGACTGGATAGCTGGCAATGCATCCTCTTTGCCACCTTGGGCAATGCGGCAGGTGGTGCCACTTGTTACTATCTGGGACGGCTTGGCAAAACGGAATGGCTTGAGAAATGGTTACGCATCAAGCCAGCACAGATTGACAAGATACTCCGTTGGCTACACGGAAAGGGTGGGGTGATGGGCTTCTTTGGCTTCCTCCCGGCTGTGGGCGATGCGATCCTGGTGGCGCTGGGCTTTATGCGGGCCAATGTTCCGCTGGTGATGAGTACCATGACTTTTGGCAAGTTCCTCCGCTATCTGCTGATCGCTTTTGGTATGGAAGGGGTGTTAACGCTGTTCTAATCATTCAGCAATTAGCCACAAGCTCTTTGGTGCGTGGTTCGAAAGTTCATCGGTTTAGAGGTTAGGATGTTTAAATCAAAAAGCTGAGCGCTGACTGTGCTGTGTGCAACAATAATTTTTTGACTCGATATGACCATTCTTTTTCATGAGATCATATATGGGCCGGTACAAAGCCGCCGGCTGGGCAGTTCACTGGGGGTGAACCTGCTTCCCTACGATGGCAAGTTATGCTCGTTCGACTGTATCTACTGTGAATGTGGATTCAACAGGGATTTCCGAACCAAAACAAAGCTGCCTGACAGGAAGAACGTCTACGCCGCCCTGGAAAATAAATTGCAAGCGCTTCGTGGACAGGGCATGAAGCTTGATGTGATCACTTTTGCCGGCAATGGCGAGCCCACCATGCATCCGGACTTTGCTCATATCATCGGGGATACACAACAGCTACGTGACCGTAATTTTCCGCACACAAAGATCAGTGTGCTCTCCAACGGGATGCACCTCAAAAAGAAAGCGGTGTTTGATGCCATGAGGAAGGTGGACAATCCCATCCTGAAACTCGATTCTGCCTTCGACGAGACGGCCCGCCGCATCGACCGGCCCAACGCAGCCAACTACAGCGTAAGCCAACAGGTGGAGCGTTACCGGCTGTTTCAGGGTGATTTCGTGTTACAGTCGATGTTCCTGCGCGGCCGATTTGAAGGAAAGGTGGTAGACAACACCACAGAAGAGGAGATTTCAGCCTGGTTAGGGCTTGTCAGAGAGCTCCGGCCACGCGAGGTGATGATCTACACCATCGACCGGGAAACGCCCGTCAGAGAGCTTGAAAAAGCACCAATCGAGGTATTACAGAAAATTGCTGAAAGAGTAGGAGAGTTGGGCATCCCCACCATTGTAGCAGGATGATCTCCTGATATCAGGCTTTTTCCTTCAATAGAAAGAGATGATAGATCTGGATGAGGCAAACCACTGCATTGGAGATGATCAGCGGCCATTTGAAACCCAGCAGCACCCCATAAACAATGAACAATGCACAAGCAATCAAGTTGATCAACCGTACTTTTCTCACCTGCTTGGGCAGGAAAGAGACGACAAGGAATGTCATAGCCAGATAGCCGAATAATTCTGTGGTATCCATCCAATCAAACATTAAACCGGAAATGCATGATATCGCCATCCTGCACCACGTATTCCTTGCCTTCCACATTCATTTTCCCGGCCTCTTTAACCGCGCTCTCCGAACCGTAACGGATGTAATCCTCATACTTAATCACCTCGGCGCGGATAAAGCCCTTCTCAAAGTCGGTATGGATCACGCCGGCACACTGCGGGGCTTTCCACCCTTTGTGAAAGGTCCATGCACGCACCTCCTGCGGTCCTGCAGTGAAAAATGTTTCCAGGTTAAGCAGTTTGTAGGCAGATTTGATGAGCCGGTTCACGCCGGATTCTTCCAAACCTATTTCATTCAGGAACATTTGTCTCTCTTCGTAACTTTCAAATTCAGCAATTTCAGATTCAATTTTTGCAGCAACCACCAAAATCCGGGCATCTTCGTTTTTCACCGCCTCACGCACAGCTTCCACGTACTGATTGCCGGTTACGGCACTCGCTTCATCCACATTGCATACATACATCACCGGTTTGGAGGTGAGCAAGTAAAGATCATGGGCTATCTTTACTTCGTCTTTGGTATCCAAAACCACGGTTCTGGCTGATTCACCCCGTAACAGTGCCTCCCTGATCCGTGAATAGACCTCATATGCCAGTCGGGCATCTTTATCACCCCCGGACTTGGCCTGTTTTTCAACTTTGTTAATGCGTGCTTCAATCGTCTCCAGGTCTTTCAGCTGTAATTCCGCATCAATAATCTCTTTATCCCTTACCGGATCTACCTTTCCATCCACGTGTACTACGTTCTCATCATCGAAACAACGCAACACATGCAAAATGGCATCTGTTTCCCGAATATTTGCCAGAAACTTATTACCCAATCCTTCTCCCTTGCTTGCCCCTTTTACCAGACCGGCAATATCCACTATTTCTACGGTGGCAGGCACAATTTTTTGAGGATGAACAATTTCTGCCAGTTTATTGAGTCGATCATCCGGTACGGTAATCACCCCCACATTGGGTTCGATCGTACAGAAAGGAAAATTTGCCGCCTGTGCTTTCGCATTCGACAAACAGTTAAACAGAGTTGATTTACCTACATTGGGTAGTCCCACGATGCCACATTGTAAAGCCATTGATACCAATATTTGACCCGTCGTTTTAAACCCGAAAGAGTACCTACGGATGAGTGCTGTTTTTTATTTCGAAGTGCAAAGGTACAAAAAAAGAGATGAACCCGCTCAACCCATTCAACCCATCATGCCGGGCAAAATCGATCAGCCTTACAAACCAAATCGATTCGATATTTCCAGCATCCGTTCGATCGGTTTCACCGCCTTGACCCTTACCTGCTCATCCACAAATATCTCAGGCTGCTCATTCTTCAGACAGAGATAGAGTTTCTCCAATGTGTTCATCTTCATATAGAAACATTCATTGCAGGCACAGGTGGCATCTTCGGGCGGTGCAGGAATAAACACCTTATCGGGATTTTCTTTCTGCATCTGATGCAATATCCCGGCTTCCGTAGCTACAATAAACTGTTTGCGATCGGATTTGGTGGCAAATTTCAGAATAGAAGAGGTGGAACCTATATGATCAGCTACTTCCAACAGATAGGCCGGACACTCCGGGTGTGCCAGGATCAACGCTTCAGGGTGCTCTTTTTTCAGTGACAGTATCCTCTCGAGTGAAAACTGGGCATGCACATGACATACGCCATCCCACAACAACATATCTCTACCGGTCAGCTTGTTGATGTAATCTCCCAGGTGTTTATCGGGACCGAAAATTATCTTCTCATCTTCCGGCAGCGATTCCACAATCTGACGGGCATTGGTGGAGGTGACCACGATATCGGTCAACGCTTTCACCGCTGCAGTCGTATTGACATAAGAAATCACCGTATGCCCTGGATGATCAGCGATAAATTTTTCGAATTCAGGTGCAGGACAGCTATCAGCCAGCGAGCAGCCCGCACTCAGGTCCGGTATGAAGACACGCTTACCGGGACTTAGAATCTTGGCTGTTTCTCCCATGAAATGAACGCCGCAGAGCACAATGATGTTGGCCGTAGTTTTAGCTGCCCATTGCGCCAACGCCAGGCTGTCGCCCACGAAGTCGGCCACATCCTGAATATCAGATTCCTGATAATAGTGCGCCAGGATGATTGCATTCTTCTCTTTTCGAAGCAGGTCTATTTGTTCTATGAGTTTTTTTTTCATCAGTATATTATATATATTTTATTAATTTTAAAATGAATAATGATGATTATAATTGGCTGTTGATACTGTTGATCACTTTTCTGATATTTTTGTCCTCTCAATGTTATGATCAACAGTCAGAACGTTATCATCAGTTATCAACAAAAAAATATCATTTTATTTTTTGATTTTTAAGTAGATGTGAGTATTATTCACATCAGTTGATAAAAAGCAAAGTTAATAAATAATTTATTGGAACCGATAAACCAGCTGTTGAAAAAGCGTGAATATATTTTGCAAAAAAATGAGCAATAAATTTGGCCAGTTCCTCACAATTTTTATACCGGTAGTCAACTTATCTTTCCAATTATTCTTTTCATCTATCGGTTTACAGGGTATGCACAAGTTATCAACATTATTTTTTCTCTCTCTGCTCCTATCATATTACTGATTACTTAAACCGTTAGCCAATAAACCATTAAAAAGAGAACCAATTCATTATAGTTTGTTAATCACTCTCCCTCTGGATTATAAAAGAACAAAGTTTTTTGTATATTTGTTTGTCAATTGTGCATATGGTGAAAGAACGGATACAGATATACTGGTTTGTTTTGCTGATGATGGTTGGTAGCTCCTGCATGTCAACAGTAAAGATTACCTCTGTGGTGGAAAAAGATCCCGAAGGGGATTTTCTGCTCAAATGGGAAGTGAATCCTGATCAAGAGGGCCAGATCGATATCTTTTCTTCACTTACCGACAGTTCACTGAACAGCTTCACTCCTGTCACTTCACGCAAGATCACTGACCAGGTGATGAGGCTTAACCCTACCGGCTCGGGACTACGGGAATATTTCATTCTTCGTGCGGGTGGGGTTTACTCCGGAGTGGTGGCTAACCGCACCATCGACATGGACCAAATCAAGAATTTTCGTGACATTGGCGGCTATTTCACTACCGACAACCGGCAGATGAAATGGGGCGAGATCTATCGGTCGGGCAACCTGAGCAATGCCACCCTCTATGACCAGGAGAAGATAAGGCGGCTCAATATTCGTACTGTGATTGATTTTCGATCTGAGCGTACCGCACGCAGGTATCCGATCCTGCTTCATCCCTCCATCCGCAAGATTTCTCTCCCACTGATGCCGATGGATGCGCAGAAGCTTGATGAACAGCTGGAAGATGAGCATTTTGATCGCAGCGACGCGATCCGCTATGTGCAGGAGGAGTATGTGAACATCCTGGAGAACCATAAAAAACAGTTTGGTGAGATGTTCGATATTCTCATCAACGACAGCAACTATCCGATCCTGCTGAGCGGATCACTGGGAAAAGATGGGGTAGGACTGGCCACCTACCTGATCCTCTATGCCATTGGTGTTCCGCAGAGCACACTTGAGGAGGATTATATGCTTTCCAACCAATTCATTGACCCGAAGGTGGTGGAGATAGATGCCCGCAACCTCTCTGAACCGCTACAGGAGGCAGTGACTGCCATGCTGACGGTCAACCTGGCTTACCTCAACTACGCCATCGATCACATCAAACTGAAGTATGGATCGGTGGACAACTACCTGGAGAAAGAACTGCGGGTTACCAGCGGAAAAAGAAATTTGTTGCGTAAATATCTACTTTATCAGTTTTGACGTTTCTTTATTCGTTTTATTTTCATACCTTTGCAGCCGATTTAAAAAAGAGGTGATTTTTTATCCTGTTTACTGAGCAGTGGTTATCTTCATCAATCAAAAAATCACAGATTGTCATTGAATTTTCTCTCAACTTTATCATCATTTACCCCGGGTATCAGGGGCAGCATGCAGGTTTGCCTGCAGCATGCCATGACGGTCGTTGGGCCAGCTTTTGTAAATGGGTGTGTGGAGTGTGGGGAAAGCGCTATTGACCCACACTTTAAAACCGATTTACAAAAATGAGTACATTTCAAGAGTTGGGAGTGATTCCCGAAATTCAGCGTGCCGTTACCGAGCTTGGCTTTGAACAACCCATGCCGGTACAGAGCGAGGTGATCCCCCGCTTGCTGGCACACACCCGCGACATCATTGCCCTGGCGCAGACCGGCACCGGTAAGACTGCCGCCTTTGGTATCCCCGTGATTCAGAAGATCAACGTGAAGCAGCTCACGCCACAGACGCTGATCCTCTGTCCCACACGTGAGCTTTGTCTGCAGATCGCGGGTGACCTGACCGACTTCTCTGCCTACGTGGAAGATATCAAGATACTGCCGGTCTACGGCGGCTCCAGTATCGAGAGCCAGATACGCACCCTAAAACGGGGAGTACACATCATCGTAGCCACTCCAGGGCGGTTGATCGATCTGATTAAACGCAAGACGGTCTCCCTGGGCGATGTACACACCGTGGTGCTGGACGAGGCCGATGAGATGCTCAACATGGGTTTCTCGGAAGATATCGATGAGATTCTTTCGCACCTGCCGGAGGAGCGAAGCATGCTGCTGTTCTCCGCTACCATGCCCAGGGAGATCGAGAAGATTACCCGTAAATATATGCTGGATCCACTGGAGATCACAATCGGCCGCAAGAACGAGGGGGCCGAGAATGTGCGCCACCTCTACTTTATGGTCCATGCCAAGGATAAGTACTCAGCGCTTAAACGAATTGTGGATTATTACCCCAATATCTACGGCATCATCTTCTGCCGCACCCGCAAGGAGACACAGGAGATAGCCGACAAGCTGATGCAGGATGGATACGATGCCGATGCGTTACACGGCGATCTTTCGCAGGCACAGCGTGACTACGTGATGGGCAAGTTCCGCAATCACAGCCTGCAGCTGCTGGTCGCCACCGATGTGGCTGCTCGTGGTCTTGATGTGGATGACGTGACCCACATCATCAACTTCGGTTTGCCGGATGACTATGAACTGTACACCCACCGGAGCGGCCGTACCGGCCGGGCCGGCAAGACCGGCACCTCGATTGCCATCATCCACACCAAAGAGAAAGGGAAGGTGGTACAGATTGAAAAGCTGATCAACAAGCAATTTGAGAAGCGGGAGGTGCCCAAGGGTGACGTGATCTGCGAGAAGCAGCTCTTCAACTTTGTGGACAAGATTGAGAAAGTGAAAGTGAACGAGGCAGAGATCGAACGGTTGCTTCCCTCCATCTTCCGTAAGCTGGAGTGGTTGGAAAAAGAGGATGTCATCAAGCGGATGGTGTCACTCGAATTTAACCGGCTGATCGACTATTACCAGCAGGCGGAGGAGATCGATGAACCGAAGGAGGGACCCTTGCGGCAACAGAAAGGCGCATACAACGGCAAAAGAAGCAGTGACCGGGATGGCAGCCGTCAGCCGGAGAAAGGCTATGCCCGCCTCTTTATCAACCTGGGTAAGATGGATGGCATCAATCCTGCTACCTTGATGGGCTTTATCAACGACAACGTAAAAGGGAAAGTACCGGTGGGCAGAATCGATCTGTTGAAAAGCTTCTCATTTTTCGAAGTACCTGAAGAGCTTGCCGGGAAGGTAGTAAATGCTTTTCGCGGCATGTACATTGAAGACCGGAAGCTCATCGTCCGGTTAGCACAGGATGCCGACAGTCCTGTGAGAGAGAAAAAGAAATTTTTCGAGAATGACTACGGAAAAAAAAGTAAAAAGAAGAAGGTCAGATATTAACAGCAGAACGGGGCGAGCAACCCCGTTTTTTTTGTGCCCTGAAAAACTTAACAATAACGTAACCAAAGCGTAACAGGCCTGTAACATTTATATCAGATCTTTGTGTCGAAAATAAAAACTTAAATGTTTCGTCTGTGATTCATTTAATTTAAAATTTATGACGTATGAAAAAATTTAATTTGCTTTTGCTAATGTCACTGATTTTGGGTGCATTGGTTTTTAGTTCTTGTGATGACGATACTGAGGAAGTAATTCCGGATGCACCCACAGTATCGGCTCCTTCCTCAAACATTACAGTTGCTGCAGGTGAGTCGGTGGATGTTTCTTTCACCGTCACTGTTCCCGGTGGTTACGCATCGGCAAGTGCTTCAGCTCAAGGTGGTACAGCAACCATAAGCGATGAACCGGCAGATGGAGCAACTTCCGGAACTGTAGTGGTTTCATTTACAGCAGGTTCTACCGGAGGTGCAGCTTCGGTTGCATTGACGGTTACCGACCAAAATCAGAAGTCGGACAACGCCACTGCGGTTTTGTCGATTAATGAAGAAGAAACCACGGTAAGGGTAACTTCCAATATTTCGGAAGACACTACTTGGGAAACCGGTAAAGTATACGTTCTTGGAGGACGTATTGCCGTCCTGGATGGAGTGACACTGACCATTGAACCGGGCGTTATCGTGAAAGGTGAGGCTGGCGCAGGGGCCAATTCAACTGTATTGATTGTTGCACGTGGCGGCAAATTGATGGCTGAAGGAACTGCTGATGCCCCGATTATCTTTACTTCCGTAGCTGATGAAATTATGCCTGAAGACATCGTAGCCGGCAACTTTGCCAGCCCAAATCTTGATCCGGTTGTCAAAGGCTATTGGGGTGGACTGATTGTGCTTGGAAGGGCGCCGATTTC
>JAHDQF010000090.1 GCA_018433945.1 Proteiniphilum sp.
AAACCGGTTCCGGCATGTGATGTGTGAAAGCCCAATTGCTGCAAATCTGAAAATCAGGATATTCCGACCGTACAGACGCTACAAAATGACGCACATATTTACGAAACCCTTCGCGGTGAAACTGCATCCATTCATACCAGTGCGGATCGGCAGCCGACTTAGGTATGTCTTTGATTCCGGTTGATTCGCGGAACAAACGTACTGCCCTTTCTCCATAATCCGGAATCGTTGCCCAACATTCACCATCTACCCATACCCCGTCCACATGATAATCGCCGGCCAGTTCTTTTAACTGTGGAACGAGCAGTTGATCGACATAAGTCCCGAAGACAGACGTTTTATCTTTGTCGCGGCTTCCATCAGCGTGTATTGCCGCCCATTCCGGATGCAATTCGATAGCGCGGGTATCCCATACACCCGAATAGTGCATGTAGAGTGCTATTCCGTTCTTTGCAGTCACATCGCGCCAAATACGGAGCGGATCGCCCACAAATCCAGGAGCACGATTCCCTACTTTCGTCGGATAACTACTATATCCGGCATGTCCTTTGCAATCAGTTTGAATATAATCAGGCTGTACCTTGTCAATAATGCTTTGCACCATTTCCGGGGTTGTATTTTTCCCAATTTCATTGCAATCACTGCCTGCATGGAAATCGAAATGAATTCCGAGAAAACTCTGTTCCCGGCGCAAGCGTTCCGGCTCCTGACCCCAAATCATCGTTCCTGCGCAGAGAACCGATAGGATCATCAATGTATGTATCTTTTTCATAGCGAACATTTCCTATACCATTTTTTGTGAATTTTTGTGCTGTATGTGTCAGGTGAGTGTTTTTTATTTTCCTTTCTTTCAACGAACTCAATCTTTTCCCTCCTTGTCCACAATCGTATAGAACGTACTTCTGCCTTGGCCGTGCCTTTCAATAAAGCCTTTATCCAGCATTTGTTTCAACAGCTCCCGGGACCTGCTATCCTTTATTGTGAGCAATTCTTCAACCTGTCCGGATTTTATAGAACCATTCTCAAACAAGTAATCCAGCACAACTTTTTCCTGTTCGCTACAATCCGCCGGAATCCGCCGGTTTTCCGCCGGTTTTCCGCCGGTTTCCGCCGGTTTCCGCCGGACTTCCCTCCGTCGTTGGTTTCGATTGACCCGAACTGGTCGGCTTCGGTCGAATAATCTCCACATCAAAAAAGTCGTTCTTCTCTTCAATTTTAGGAGTTGGCAAGCCCTGTTCTTTGCAGGCATTAATAATCCGGTTTATTCCACTTCCCCACTGTTCAATCAGTCCCAGTTCTTTAAAAATATGGGCAATTACCCGATTCCGTGCTTCGCTACGTCCGTTAAAGATATCTTCAATGGTAATGTTACTCGGTAAACTGCCCGGAGACACGATGTTTACAATATCATCATAAACACCCACTTTCACATCCCGTCCTTGTTCAATCAGTTTCATACGATAATATTTTATTCTTTTACATTAAGGTCGTATGGAACTCGCGATTATCATTTTCCTGTGTGTAATGATGTTCATGCTCGTTTCATAATTCAATACTAATCTTAGCCAGTTTAGTTTTGATTCAGGAATTCAATTCCAAAGATATCCATAATTCTCTATGGATGTTGCCTACCCGCTGCTAAATATCACTTCGATAGAACATTTAAACTCACAAGTTATTAGGCTGATAATACCTGAATGACCAGAGAGCATTGAGACGCTTTATTTCAGCAAAAATTCAATCACCGTCACTTCGTAAGGCGGTTTTACTTTTGGTAAGGTGAGGATGATATCCTTATTATTGTTAGTTTGTTGATATTGTATTTCAGAATAATCATTCAATAATTGCGCATATCTTACTTTACCTCCATAATTAGGCAACGTAATGGTACCGGTTGAAGGATAGTCAAATAAATGCAGATAGAGTTTTCTCTCCGTAGGATTGTATGTCAATCTGGCATTTAAATTTTCGGGAAGCGCAAATTCATCAGGAGCATAGGTACAATGATAGATGGCGTCACTGTGGGCATCCATCCAGTATCCCAATTCTTTCAATGCTTTCCGGGCTCTGTAATCGAACTCGCCTTTTGCCGTGGGACCCACATTTAGGAGCAGGTTCCCGCCATTCGCAGTGGATGTGATCAGCAGATCCAGTAATTGCTGATGCGTTTTCCACGAAGTCTCGTCCCGGTAGTATCCCCAGGAGCCGGAGAATGTCTGACAAGTCTCCCAGTATTTTCCCTTATATTTCGCCAATTCTTTCGGTGAAACCTGTTCCGGCGTTTCAAAATCATATCCATCTGCATAGTCATTCAGATCAGCGCGATTATCAATGATGATTCCCGGTTGAAGTTCACGTACCATTTTAATCAATTCTATCGAATTCCAGTCATCCCTGCCTTTGCCGTTTTCACCAGGATAAGAGAAATCCAACCAAAGGATATCGATTTTCCCATAATTGGTAAGTAATTCCCTTACTTGATTATGTAAGTAGGTACGATACTTATTCATATCTTTTCCGATATTCAAGGAATCATAAACGCTTTGCGATTCTGTTCGTTGCGGGTGCATGCGATCCACTGTAAAATCCGGATGATGCCAGTCTATGAGTGAATAATAAAAACCCACTTTAAGTCCTTCAGCCCTGAATGCATCCACAAATTCTTTTACCAGATCCCGATTTGCTTTGGTGTTTGTTGCCTTATAATCTGTGTATTTTGAATCGAAAAGACAAAAGCCTTCATGGTGTTTTGTAGTAAGTACGGCATATTTCATTCCTGCCGCTTTTGCGGCTTTTGCCCACTGAACCGGGTCATATTTTTCGGGATTAAATTCTTCAAAATATTTTTGATACTGCTCGTTGGTCAGTCTTTCTCTTTGTTTTACCCATTCATGCCGTGCAGGAAGGGCGTATAATCCCCAATGAATGAACATGCCAAACCGGTCATTTGTCCACCACTGCATACGTTCTGCTTTCTCGCTTTCTGTTTCGTTTGTCAGTCTTTTTTGTTGCGGATAAACGAAATCAGCACATAAAATTACCGTTAAAAATAGAATGATTAACTTTTTCATTTTTTTATTCATTATCAGATTAGACATTTAAATTTTCATCATCTGCTTGTGTGATGATGATTATCAGGCTCGTTTCATTCGTAATTCTCTACTTCTTCCATAGGCCTGTGTGCCGTACCATGCCACCACCACAAAAGAGATAAAGGGCAGGATAAAGGAGGCGTTGACAGCCGGAAACGAGCTTCCGATGGTCTCCAGATCGATGATCGAGGCTTGTAGCAGTGGCAGAACCGATCCGCCCAGAATGGCCATGATCAATCCTGCTGCGCCGAACTTGGCATCGTCCCCCATGCCTTTCAGTGCAATTCCGTATATCGTGGGGAACATCAGCGACATACAGGCCGACACGGCCACAAGGGAATATAACCCCCAGATGTTCTGAAAAAAGATCACACCCAGCGTAAACAGGGCAGCTGCGATGGCAAGGATCCGTAACAGCTTACCCGGATTGAAGAACTTTAACAGGTAAGTGCATACAAAGCGGCTCACGCAAAAGATGACCATGGCCACAATATTGTACTGCTGTGAAAGCACTTCCGCAGCCTGTTCTTCCATTCCCTGTGCCATAAATATGCGTGTGCCGTACTGAATGATGAAGGTCCAGCACATGATTTGCGCCCCCACGTAAAAAAACTGAGCGATCACTCCCTGCCGGTAGTTGGGGATGGAGAAGATGCGTTTCAGGGTAGGGAAGAAGTTGATTTGTTTGTTCTTATCTCCGTTTATCGGCATACGCGTAATCCAGATAATCAGAAACATGACCAAAACCACGACGCCAATAAACAGATAAGGCGCAATCAGAACCGACAGATCGGACTGCTTTAAAACCGCAAATTCCGCATCAGGGAGCACAGCCCGTTCTGCCGTGCTCAGGGGATTCAACCTCGCCTGGATGAAGTTCATGGCCACATACATTCCCGCCAGTGAACCTATCGGGTTGAATGATTGGGCCAGATTGAGCCTGCGGGTTGCCGACTCTTCCGGTCCCATCGTAAGGATGTAAGGGTTGGCACTGGTTTCCAGAAAAGACAATCCGCAGGTAAGGATAAAGTAGGCGGCCAGAAACGGATAGAAGCTTCCGGATTCTTTTGCCGGGAAAAGGAGAAACGCTCCCATAGCATAAAGCAGCAACCCGAGCATGATCCCTTTCTTGTAGGAGAATTTTCGGATAAAAATTGCCGCCGGGAAAGCCATGGCAAAATATCCGCCATAGAAAGCCAATTGCACCAGGGCTCCCTCCGCAACACTCATTCGGAATATCTTGGAGAAAGCTTTCACCATGGGATTGGTGATATCGTTGGCAAAGCCCCACAGTGAAAAACAGGCAGTGATGAGGATGAACGGCAGCAGGTAGTTTACGCCGTTGTGTTTGAGTAAGGATGGTTTGGATGCGTCCATGATTTACTTATAGATGGGTCCAAAGTTCTTGCAGGCCCTGAAATCGGCTCCCTCTTTGTCCATGCCGAAAGCGTTCCATGCCGAAGGCCGGAAGATCTCTTCATCCTCCACATTGTGCATGCAAACAGGGATTCGCAGCATAGATGCCAGTGTAATCAGATCCTGCCCGATGTGTCCGTAGCTGATGGCGCCGTGGTTGGCTCCCCAGTTGTTCATCACCGAATAGACATCCCTGAAGGGGCCTTTGCCGGTTAAACGGGGTGCAAACCAGGTGGTAGGCCAGGTCTTGTCGGTTCGCCGGTTGATGATGTCGTGTATCTCCGGGTCAATCTCCACAGTCCACCCCTCAGCAATCTGGAGCACAGGCCCTTGGCCGTCCACCAGATTCAACCTGCACATGGTCATGGGCATGCCTCCCTCCGAGAGAAAGGTGGAGGAGTAACCGCCGCCGCGGAAATAATCCCTGTTGGCAGGTGACCATGTGGTCGCCCTGAGACACGCTTCTACCTCTTCTTCGGTGATGTTCCAGGGTTCCTTCATGGCTGGCTCGCCGTTTAATTTCTGTTTGCCGGTTGCATCCAGGGTTGTTGCCCCCGAATTGATCAGGTGAATGATGCCGTTCGCAGCCTGTCCGGTAAGTTCCTTTCCCGTGACACGCTTTACCGATTCCGGACTCCAGTAGGTGCGTACGTCGGAGAAGAGCTGTGCCTTGTTGGAGAGCAGGTGGCCGAACAACATGGCAACGCCGTTCAGCGAATCGTTCTCCGTGGCCAGGAGCCAGGCTTCCCGGATTCCGTTCCAGTCGAACGAGCTGTTCAATATGGTCTCGCTGAAATCACCGTTTGGCAAAAAATCGGTCCATTGACGCTGACCCTGAAAACCTCCCAGGAGCGCATTGTGTCCGATGGCCTCTTCCTTGAACCCCATCTCTTTCAGTCTGGGATTTCCTTTCATCAGGTCGCGGATGATAAGGGTCATCTTGACCACAAACTCCCAATCTTTGTCCTTGTCAGCCCTGTTTTTCTGTTTCTCCGGACGATTATCATCTGTTCCTTCATTTACCTTGCAATATTTAGAAGTCCAGTCCATCGCTTTTTCAAACTCATCCTGATCGTAGATACCCTCCTGAATCCGGCGGATGATCTCGGTGGAATCGACCGATTCGTTGCGCATGCCCAGGTACTTCTGGAAAAAATCGGGATTCACCATTGAGCCGGCAATACCCATGGCCGTACCGCCTATGGACAGGTAGGATTGTCCCCGCATCGTGGCTACAGCCTGTGCGGCACGGGCAAAGCGGAGCAGCTTCTCTGCCACGTCTTCGGGGATGCTGTTATCGTCGGCATCCTGTATTTCGTGCCCATAGATGCCAAAGGCCGGCAATCCTTTCTGAGAATGCGCTGCCAGCACGGCTGCCAGGTATACGGCGCCGGGACGTTCCGTCCCGTTGAATCCCCAGACAGCTTTCGGGTAATGGGGATTCATATCCATCGTCTCCGATCCGTAACACCAGCTTGATGTGACAGTGATGGTGGAGCCGACTCCCTCTCGTTCAAATTTTGCGGCACAGGCGGCGCTCTCCCCCACGCGGCCGATGGTGCTGTCGGCTATCACACACCCAACGGGTGTGCCGTCGCCATTCTTTACGTTGGATTCGATTAACCGGGCGACTGACCTGGCCAGATTCATCGTTTTCTCTTCCAGACTTTCTCTCACGCCGCCCTGACGACCGTCGATGGTCGGGCGGATACCGATTTTTGGATACTGATTCATGATTTTATGGGTCATTTAATTTATTTTGATGAATTTATTTTCGGGTAAATATATTTTCCGGTATAACTGGTTGATCATTTGAATAATTGTGTCTCCTTCAGAAAGTCTCTTTCTTTGCGTGCAAACACAAATACCGATTGAAATTCAATGCATGATTGAGGACTTTTTTTCTATAGCGTGCGTTTTCGAAGTGCATAATCATTAGAAATACATAATCATTATTAGAATTCTGAACTGTGCTGATTTTCAAGTGAATATAAAAAATATTTTTTAAATACCTGATCAAATTGGTCGAATCTGATTAAAATGAACCTCTTTTTTTGATGACCGTCGGCAGATAGGTTTGTACAGCCTGATTATTCAATACAAAATCGGCGGCGATCCTTCCCATTTCCTGCCAATCGATCCCGATGCTGGAGATGCCGTTTTCAATCACCTCGAAAAAAGGATTCTCATTATAGGCCAATAAACCGTAGTTTTTCCCCGGTTTTAATCCCTCTGTGCGCCCTTGTTTGACAATCTTTACCACATCTTCCTGTTTAATGACGAGGTAAAAAAAGTCTTCCTGGATGACTCCTTTATCCGGAATTTCATCCAGAATGCCGAATTCAAAATGATTGTCAAGACAAAAGTTACTAAACGCTATTTTGCTGCTCTGTGGGTGCTTATGGAATTTGTTGAAGACGAACACCAGCTTTTTATATTTATTCAGTTCACTTTTGATGGAGGCTAATGCATCATACAATCCATTGTCAAAATCCTGGCAGACATAAGAGTATCCGTCTTTGTCAAATTTCCCGAAATCGAGCAATAGCAGTTTCTTTTTGTCGATTTTCGTTAATGCATTAGAGAACTTTTCATTGTCATAATTCATCACCAGGTATTTATTATACTTTCCGATAGATTCATAGACGATGTTGTTGAACAGGTGTTCATTATACTGATGAAACCACAGATCTATCTTATAGGATTTGGGCAATCGGGATGCGATAGTCGTATGCAAGACCTCCTTGAAGGGAGAATACTCGTCGAGCAACAACAGGATATTCCGGGTTTGAGAAGCCACATAAAAGTTTTTTCCGTGAATGGCATCAATCACCCCGCGGGTACGCAAATCGGAAAGAGCTTTAAACACAGTATCTCTTGATACCGAAAATTGACGACTGAAATGGTTGATGGAGGGTATTTTTTCCCCCACCTTTAATTCGTTTGCTGCAATGGCATCCTGAATGTGTTCAGCCAACTGCTGTACTTTTGTGCTCTTCCCGTCAAATTTGAAATCCATCCTGTGCAAGTTTCAATGTTCAGATACGGTGTCCTGTCCTGTCCTGTCCTGTATTGTATTGTATTGTATTGTATTGTTTTTTATGTGCCGTACTGTTGTATTATACCATACTGTTCTGTTCTGTGCTGATTATGACGACAAAGATATCCGGTTAATATTGCATAAAAAAATGTTTTTATGTGTTTTACAACATACCTTTGTAAAAGGTGATAAAATCCTCACTTGAAAAGAATTTTTTATGTAAGTTTGTCAGAATGCAATATAATTTTTTTTATAATTTATGCGTATAATAAACGAACCGCTATCGATAAAGTCCTTGACTATCAAAAACCGTATCGGAATGTCCCCTATGTGTATGTATTCCTCAGTGGATGGTTTTGCCACCGAATGGCATCTTGTTCATTATGGTACACGTGCGGTAGGCGGGGCGGGACTCATCATTCAGGAAGCTACAGCTGTTGTACCGGAAGGAAGAATATCACCTTACGACATGGGACTTTGGAAAGATGAACAGATTGCTCCCCTAAAAAAAATAACCGATTTTATACGTTCTCATGGTGCTGTTTCAGCTATTCAGCTTGCTCACGCCGGACGCAAGGCATCAACTGATTATCCCGGTGGTAAACAGTTAACTGTTGAAAACGGTGGTTGGCAAACCATGGCACCTTCTCCCATCCCTTTCTCACCGGATGAAATCCCTCCCAAACAACTGACGGTATCGGAAATACAGACGTTGACCGTGAAATTTAAAGATGCTGCACAGCGGGCATTGGAAGCCGGATTTCAGGTTATCGAAATACATGGTGCCCATGGCTATTTGATACACCAATTTCTTTCGCCATTGAGTAATCATCGTACCGACGAATATGGAGGTAGTTTTGAAAATCGTATTCGCTTTTTATTACAAATAGTGGAATCTGTCAGAACAGTTTGGCCTGAAAATTTGCCCTTATTCGTACGCCTTTCCATCACAGAATGGGCTGAAGGTGGCTGGGATGTTGAAGAGGCCATAAAGCTTTCCGCCATCTTAAAAAATAGGGGCGTAGATCTTATCGACTGTTCCACAGGGGGGAATATTATCACACAAAATATCGTTCTAAAGCCGCTATATCAGGTTCCTTTCGCGGAAGCCGTCCGCAAATCCGGCATTCTGACATCTGCCGTGGGTTTAATCACTACCAAAGAAGAGATTGAAACTATTCTGGAGAATAAACAGGCAGACATGGTATTTCTTGGTCGCGAATTATTGCGCAATCCCTATTTTGTATTGAATGAAACTGATGTTGAATGGCCCGGACAATATATGAGGGGCAAGCGAAGAAAATGAAATAAAAAAGAGAAAGAGGTACCTCTTTCTCTTTTCAGGATATATTTTATAAACTATCGCCAAAGTCTTCTTTGAACTTCGCAATCAGTTTCTGTGGCCAGTCGCTCACCGGTTCCAGGCCACCCATGAAGAAGCGGAGTACCGGCGGCTCATAGACAAAGCGAAGACCGCCAATCAGCCTGCGGTTGTCGTAGAGCCAGCTCATGCGGTCCTCCACATATTTAATTTGAGAAAGAGTAAATACGCGGCGTGGTACTGCCAGTCGCAGCAGCTCCATATCGGCATAGGTCTCATTGCCATATTCATCCCGCTGGTTGGAGATGGAACCGCGCTCCATACCCCGGATTCCAGAGATCAGGTAGAGGGCTGCCGCCAGGGCTCCGGCGGGGTACTCTTTCTGTGGGATATGGTCGCATACCTGCATCGCATCCACATGGGCACCCAGCACACCTGCCGGTTTGATCATCGGAACACCATGTACATCCAATGCGTTCACCAGGTAGGCAATGAAGCTGGGGCTTTGGCTGATCATGGTTTCATCGAGCGTCTCATAGAGTCCTACCGCCATCGCTTCAATTTCACGTACCGAGATGCCGCCGTAAGTGAGAAACCCTTCAAACAGAGGAACCAGCGCTTCGAGTTCACGGTATATATCGAGGCTATTCGTACAAATACCTCCACCCCGCGAAGAGCTCAACTTGCGGGCAGAGAAGTAAACAATATCGGCCAGACCGGTCATGATTTGAATGACCTCGCCCATGCTGCTGTTTTTAAACTCTTCTTCACGCTGGATCACCAGATAAGCGTTTTCGCCCAGTAAGCTTGCATCGAGCACGAGCCGGAGGTTATATTTATCGGCAATGGTTCTTACATCCCTCAGGTTTTGTACCGAAAACGGCTGCCCTCCGATAAGGTTGGTTGAGGCTTCCATGCGAATGAACGGGATATTTTTAGCCCCGTGTAGCTTGATAATCTCCTCCAGTTTTTCAATGTTCATGTTTCCCTTGAAAGGATGGGAGGAATTGATTACATAAGCTTCGTCGTACAGCAATTCTGCGATTTTCCCGCCATACTGGGTGATGTGCGCCATGGCGGTGGTGAAATGATAATTCATGGGTACCAGATTTCCTTGCCGCACATAGGCATTCGATAAGATATTCTCAGCGGCGCGCCCCTGGTGCACCGGCAGGTAATACTTTTTACCCAGCACATCCTCCACCGCTTTCTGGAGGCGGTAGAAGCTCTGGGAGCCCGCATAGGCGTCATCCGCCTGCATCATTGCAGCCAGTTGGTTGTCGCTCATAGCGTTGGTGCCGCTGTCAGTGAGCATGTCCAGGAACACATCTTTCGTGTTCAGTCGAAAAGTGTTGAAGCCTCCCTCATACAATGCTTCCAGTCTCCTCTCTATGGGTACCAGGTGCAGCTTTTGTACCACCCTTACCTTGTGCAGTTCCAGGGGGATGTTCTCCCCGTGATAAAATTTGATCTCGTTCATGATTGGTTTGATAACTGTTGTCTGTTTGTATTATAATTGGTGTGTTAATCTTTTATTTTGATGTTGTTTCACGTATTGAGCCGATAAATAGAAAATTAAAACTGCAAATGTAGGGAAATTTATTATAATGACCAATATTTCAGTTCTTGCGTTTTGTTGTCCATACTTTATTCAAATTATTCATTAATTGTGAAAGCTGTTTATAGAAAAAACACTATATTTGCGCAGCACAAAATCTATAATCATCATAGACTCACTTTTTAAATAAAACAAATCATGGAGAAACCCTATGTAATAGGAATCGATGTGGGCGGAACGAACACAGTCGTCGGCATTGTTGACAAAAGAGGACAAATTTTGATCAGTGGTAGTATCAAAACAGCCAAACATTCAGAGGTAGAGGATTATCTGGATGAACTGACCGATCTGATCGAAGAGCTGATCAGCCAGACCACTACAAAAGATCAGATCAAGGGAATTGGGGCAGGAACACCCAACGGTAATTATTATTCCGGTACCATTGAGTTTGCGCCCAACTTGAAATGGAAAGGGGTGATCCCTTTTGCCCAGATGCTGGAAGACCGGATTGGTATTCCGGTGGCACTTACCAACGATGCCAACGCTGCAGCCATTGGAGAGATGACTTATGGTGCAGCCCGTGGAATGAAGGATTTCATTGTGATCACGCTCGGTACCGGTGTGGGGAGCGGTATTGTGGCCAACGGGCAGCTCGTATACGGTCATGACGGCTTTGCCGGTGAGCTGGGGCATGTGATCATGCGGCGTCACAACGGTCGTTTATGCGGTTGTGGCAGAGCCGGATGTCTGGAAGCATATGCATCGGCTACGGGTGTGGCTCGTACAGCTCGTGAGTATCTGGAGCTTCGGCCTGATGCCCAGACCCGGTTACGCAACATCTCAATCGATGATATTACATCAAAAGATGTGTTTGAAGCAGCCATGGCCGGCGATGAGATGGCGAAAGAGATCTTTCGTTTCACTGGTGAGATGCTGGGTGAGGCGTTTGCCGATTTTGTTGCTTTCTCCAGTCCCGAGGCAATCATTCTCTTTGGGGGACTCTCCAAGGCGGGAGACTTGATAATGAATCCGATACGGGAGAGCATGGAGAAAAACCTGCTCAACATCTTCAAAAATAAGGTTCAATTGAAGTTCTCCGAATTAAAGGAGAGCGATGCCGCAGTACTGGGAGCCAGTGCGCTGGGCTGGGAAGTTAAATAAAAAGCAAACCGATTGCTGAAACTGGCAATCTTGCAGGGAATGTCACTGACGGTGTCATTCCCTTTTTTGGCAAAACAAATGGAGCAATGAACGAAAATGATCAATAGATTTTATACCTTTGTACTCCTTTAAAAATTAACGTGTCAAAAAGAGAGTTGATGTCACAGAAAATTCAAACAGCCCTCATATCCGTCTATCACAAAGATGGTTTGGAGGAGATTCTTCAGGAGCTAAACAATCTACGGGTCAAATTTATCTCTACCGGCGGTACCCGCGAATTTATTGAATCACTGGGGTACGAATGCGAAGGGGTGGAAGAGGTGAGTGGTTATCCTTCCATCCTGGGCGGACGGGTCAAGACCCTTCACCCCAAAATATTTGGAGGGATCCTTTACCGACGCGAAAATGAAGCCGATAGGAAACAGGTTAAAGCATATGATATTCCCTCAATCGATCTGGTCATTGTAGATCTCTATCCGTTTGAAGAGACAGTGGCAGCAGGTGGCAGCGAGGAAGAGATCATTGAGAAGATTGACATTGGTGGGATCTCATTGATCCGTGGAGCAGCCAAGAACCATAAGAATGTGTTGATTGTTGCTTCAAAGAGGCAGTATCAGAGACTGTTAGATCTTTTAAGAGATAAAAAGGGCGAAAGTGATGAGGAGGATCGTCGCTGGTTTGCAAAAGAGGCTTTTAGAGTTTCTTCGGGCTATGACGCTGCTATCTTCCGTTACTTTGACGGCGACAACAGCAGCGCGCTGCGGATAAGTTACGATGAAAGCAAGCAGTTACGGTATGGTGAGAACCCCCATCAGAAAGGATTCTTTTATGGTCACTTCGATCAGATCTTTGAACAACTGCACGGCAAAGAGATCTCCTATAACAACCTCCTTGATATTGATGCCGCTATCTCTCTCATTGCCGATTTCAATGAGACAGCACTTGCCATCCTCAAACACAACAACGCCTGTGGCATGGCCTGTCGTCCCACTGTCAAAGAGGCATGGGAGGCAGCCCTGGCCGCCGACCCGGTTTCTGCTTTTGGTGGGATTGTGGTGACCAATCGGACGGTCGATAGGGCAGCTGCTGAAGCCATTCACACCATTTTCTTTGAGGTATTGATTGCTCCATCGTATGAGCAAGAGGCACTGGATATTTTGTTTCAAAAGAAAAATCGCATAATTTTGGTACTCAAATCGCTGGAACAAGCGTTGCAGCCCATGCAATACCGATCTGTACTGAACGGCATGTTGGTTCAGGATAGAAACATGAGCATTCAGAGCGCTGGTGACCTGCAGGTTGTGACTCACAAGGCACCCACCTCTGCTGAGACGGAAGATCTGCTTTTTGCAAACAGGGTGGTCAAACATACCAAATCAAATGCGATTGTTCTGGCAAAGAACAAACAGCTGATTGCCAGTGGCATGGGACAAACATCGAGGGTGGATGCACTCAATCAGGCCATTGAAAAAGCCGGACATTTTCAGTTCGACCTTCATGGTGCAGTGATGGCCAGCGATGCTTTCTTTCCTTTTGCCGATTCTGTGGAGATTGCCCACAAGGCGGGAATTACTGCCGTGATACAACCGGGAGGATCGATTCGGGATGCCGAGTCGGTCGAAACCTGTAACCGGAACGGTGTTGCCATGGTAACCACTGGGATCAGACATTTCAAACATTAGACATTCAAAACCAATAGCTGAAAGCTGATCAAAGCGAAGCGGATTGAAGATACCGGTTTATCGGAGTCTTCCGCAAGGCGGAAATGCTGAATGCTGAAAACTACAAATAACATGGGTTTATTTTCATTTACGCAGGAGCTGGCGATGGACCTCGGCACCGCTAATTCAGTGATTGTGAACAATGCCGGGAAGATCCTCCTGGATGAGCCTTCCATCGTGGCACTGGATCGCAAGACCGACAAGATGATCGCTCTTGGGGAGAAAGCAAGACAGATGCACGGGAAGACCCACGAGAATATACGCACGGTGAGGCCCCTGAGAGATGGGGTGATTGCCGATTTCAACGCCGCAGAACAGATGATCAGGGGGATGATCAAAATGGCCAACAAAAACAAGGGTGGACTCTTTTCACCCTCTCTGCGTGTGGTGATCTGTATTCCCTCCGGCAGCACGGAAGTGGAGATTCGAGCCGTACGTGACTCGGCGGAGCATGCCGGTGGCCGTGATGTTTACATGATCTTTGAACCGATGGCCGCTGCGCTGGGGATCGGACTTGACGTTGAGGCTCCCGAAGGAAATATGATCGTCGACATAGGCGGGGGAACCACAGAGATCGCCGTGATCTCACTGGGAGGCATCGTCTCCAATAAATCGATCAAGATTGCAGGCGATGACTTTACCGAGGATATTCAGGATTACATGGGTCGTCAGCATAACATCAAGGTGGGTGATCGCACCGCTGAACAGATCAAGATCAATGTGGGTTCGGTATTGACCGAACTGGATAATCCGCCCGAAGATTTTGTCGTGCATGGTCCCAACAGGATGACCTCACTTCCCATGGATGTACCGGTCTCCTACCAGGAGATTGCACACTGCATCGAGAAATCGGTATCAAAGGTCGATTCAGCTGTCTTGAGCGCCCTGGAACAGACACCTCCAGAGCTCTATGCCGACATTGTTCGCAACGGTATCTACCTCACGGGTGGCGGATCCCTGCTAAGAGGTCTCGACAAGCGTTTGACAGAGAAGATAGGCATCCCTTTCCGGGTGGTTGATGATCCGCTCCACATGGTAGCAAAGGGTACCAGCATTGCGTTGAGGAACATTGATAAGTTCTCCTTTCTGATGCGATAGGATTCTCACTGGCAGGCACTGCCTGATCGGTTTATTTGAAGTAGGATTGCATGCGTAATCTGTTCAATTTTATCATACGAAACAGTCATTGGCTGGTTGCAATTCTCCTGGTTGCATTCAGTTTCTATCTTGTTTTTGCGCATAACTCCTATCAGCGAAGCGTCTATCTCTCTTCAGCCAATCAAATATCAGGATGGTTCTATACCGTTTCTGGTAATGTCACCTCTTTTTTCTCTCTCAGAAAAAACAACCGGGAGCTGATGGAGCGAAATGCTCAATTGGAACAGGAGTTGCAAGTATGGAGAGAAAAAGCTGATTCGCTTTTGTGTGGTGATTCCCTTTCGATAGAAGCATTTGTGGCCGACTCAACCGGTGAACCGCACTTCACCTTTATCCCTGCGGAGGTGGTCAATCTGAGCTTCTCAGGTGTGAACAACTACATCACCATCAACAAAGGGAGTAAGCAGGGGATCAAACCCGATATGGGGGTCATATCCCACCAGGGTGTGGTGGGTGTGGTGTCGAATGTTTCCTCCAATTTCGCAGTGGTGATCCCTGTTATCAATCCCAAGTTCCGGTTGAGTGTCCGCCTCAAACATTCGGAGAACAATGGTTCTCTTTACTGGGGCGGTAGAACCATCAGTGAAGCGGAAGTGCGGGAATTACCCCGCCATGAGGTCTACAGCGTGGGAGATACCGTAATCACCAGCTTCTCACGTATCTTTCCCAAAAACCTTGTCATTGGGCGTGTGAATGGCTTGGGTAAATCGGCAGATGACAATTTTATCACAGTCAATCTTGAGCTGGCAACCGATTTTTATACATTGCAGGATGTATTGGTCATCAACGACCGGTTTTATGAGGAACAGGTAGCCTTGGAAGAATTAATGGAGCAATGAAAATCAGTTACCTACACGAATTTTTTCTGTTTCTGCTGTTGATCCTGATACAGGTTTTGTTGTTGAGCCGGATCAACCTCTTTGGTCTGGCTACCCCGGTACTGTATGGTTATTTCCTTCTAAAGCTGCCTATAGGCCGAAACCTCTTTTATGTAATCATCTCCGCTTTTCTTATGGGACTGATCATCGACATCTTTCTGAACACACCCGGCATGAATGCTGCAGCCATCACGCTGGTAGCGATGTTTAGAAAACCAATGATGTCTCTCTTTTTTGAGAAAGAGGAGTTTGAGGGTTTTGTTCCTGCGATGAACAGTGCACCCGGACCCTTTGTGCGATTTACCATTTTTACGATCTTCCTGCATCTCACGCTCCTCTTTTTCATTGAATCTTTCACGCTATTCAACCTGGTCAACACGCTCCTGCGAATCATCATCTCTGCGGTGAGTTCAATCATACTTATCATTGCCTTTGACATGCTAATCTATAGGAGGAAAAGTGGTGAACAGTCCTGGTAATCTTGCCAACAGAAGAAAAGTGATCGCTGCTGCAGTTGTGATCATTGCACTGATCTATCTGGTGCAGCTCTTTCGCCTGCAGTTGCTGAGTCCGGAGTACCGTGAGTATGCCGACAGCAACGCCTTTCTCCGCAGAACACTTTACCCGGCCAGGGGAGCCATTTACGACCGGAATGACAACCTGCTGGTATACAATCGGCCTACCTATGATGTGATGATGGTGGTTCGGGAAATGGAACAGTTCGATACCACAGACTTTTGCCGTACGCTCAACATTGACCTTGAACAGTTCAACCGCCTCGATGCCGATATGAGAGACCGGCGCAAGAATCCGGGTTACTCTTCCTATACCCCCCAGTTGTTTCTTTCTCAGCTGAGTGTGGAGGAGTATGCCCTTTTGCAGGAGAAGCTCTATAAGTTTCCCGGTATTTACATCCAGAGCCGAACCGAGCGACAGTACAACTATTCCGGCATGGGGTTAGTCCTTGGCTACGTAGCAGAGGTAGACAAGAACAAGATGGCTGCCGATCCCTATTATGTGCGGGGTGATTATGTCGGGAAATCAGGCATTGAGCTCTCACACGAAGAGGATCTGCGTGGAGAGAAAGGGGTGGAGGTGTTGCTGCGCGATGCCCATGGCAGGGTGCAGGGTCGTTATGAGGAGGGACGGCACGATGAGGCACCGGTATCTGGTAAGGATCTGAAAATCAGTATCGATATTGATCTTCAGTTATATGGTGAACAGTTGATGCACAACAAGGTGGGTAGTATCGTCATGATTGAACCCAGGACAGGTGAGATTTTATGCATGGTCTCGGCACCTGCTTATGATCCATCCCTCCTCACCGGCAAAGCGTTTGGTACCAACTATCGATCGCTGGAAAATAACCCCTATAAACCGTTGATCAACCGGGCCATCGCCGGCACTTACCCTCCGGGGTCGACCTTTAAACCTGCACAGGGATTGATTTTTCTGCAGGAGGGGATCATCACCCCGGAGACTCGCCACTCCTGTTTTGGTGGTTATCCTCCCCTTGGAGGGCGTCCCGCCTGTCACGGGCATGCGTCACCGTTGGCCATCCAATATGCATTGGCTACCTCCTGCAATTCATTCTTCTCTTACGGTTTAAATGGGATGCTCAGTAACAGGAGCAAATATTCCGGTACGGTAGAAGCGTTCGATGTCTGGAAGGATCATATGGTACGGATGGGTTTCGGCTATCCGTTGGGGGTGGATCTCCCTTCCGAGAAAAGGGGCTTTATCCCCAACAGCAAGTTTTATTCGAATGTGTTCAAAACCGACCGGTGGAATGCGCACAACATCATCTCTATTGCCATCGGCCAGGGAGAGATACTGGCAACGCCCCTGCAGATAGCGAACATGGGAGCACTCATTGCCAACAGGGGCTATTACTACACACCGCATGTGGTAAAGGAGATCAAAGGGGGAGCACTGGATGAAAAATACACCACCCGTCATGAGTCGGGTATCAACAGGGAGCATGTTGAGCTCACCGTTGCCGGCATGGCTGATGCAGTGACCATTGGCACCTGTCGGGGCATCAACCTGGAACCATTCATGGAGGTGTGTGGCAAAACCGGTACGGCTGAGAACCCACATGGTGATGACCATTCACTCTTCATGGGCTTTGCTCCCAAGGATGATCCTCAGGTGGCCATCGCGGTGGTGGTGGAAAGCGGTCGCTTTGGGGCAACCAATGCAGTACCCATTGCACGGCTCATGTTGCAGCAATATTTCAGGGGTGAAATACCGGAGAGCGACCGTTGGCTCGAGAACTCAGTGATCAACCGGGAGATATTGCCCTATGTCTATACGCGCAACCTTCCAGTCAGGCAGCATGAACCAGTGAAACCACAAGAGGAACAATGATCTATCAAGGGAGCAGGGAAAGGGTGGAAAAAGGTAAAATCGACTGGATGACAGTTGGCTTCTACCTCCTCTTTGTCGTGTTGGGTTGGCTCAATATCTATGCTGCCAGCTTCGACCTGGAGAATGCGACCGGATTGTTCGACATCTCCGGGAGAGCAGGCATGCAGCTGGTCTGGATGGGTTCCTCGTTGCTGCTTGCTTTTGCCCTGATGAAGATTGATGTGCGTTTTTACGAGACCTATGCCTTTCTCTTCTACCTGGCAGGTATTGCCTTGCTGCTCATCACGCTGGTGATGGCGAAAGAGATCAACGGATCGCGCTCATGGCTGATCATCGGTCCTTTACGTCTGCAACCTGCCGAGTTCATGAAGTTCCTCATCGCCCTCATGCTGGCCAAGGTGTTCAACACCTATGGATTCCGTCTCATGGAGCGACGCAACCTCATCCTGGTATCTGCGATCATACTGCTTCCGGTGATATTGGTGATTGCCCAGAGTGAAACGGGAACAGCACTGGTCTATCTCAGTCTTATTCTTGTGCTCTACCGTGAAGGGTTGCCCGGTAGTTTTCTTTTCGCCGGAATGGCAGCCATCATCTATTTCGTACTGGGGATCAAATTCTCCGACAAAATGGTTGGTGTCATCTCGTTGGGGGAGTTTATGACCATTCTGTTGATTATCATCTTTAGTGCATTGATGATCCGCAATTACCTCAAGAGAAGCAAACCTTTCCGGACAATGCTCCTCATTGCAGCAGCCATTTTTCTTGTTGCATACATCTTATCGTTTATGGGGGTGACCATCAATTGGGGCGTTACAGCTCTGGCTGCGCTCACTGCTTCAGCGCTCTATCTGATCTATCTCTTTTTCCGTTACCGGCAGAAGAACTACCTGTTGATCCTCCTTTTTATGGCTGGCTCATTTCTTTTTCTTGAATCAGTAGAATATGTGTTCGATGATCTGTTGCAACCTCATCAGCAGATGCGCATCAAGGTCACCCTTGGCATGGAACAGGATCTGAGTGGTGCCGGCTACCATGTGGGGCAGTCCAAGATCGCCATCGGTTCGGGAGGGTTAACCGGTAAGGGGTTTCTGAACGGCACCCAAACCAAGCTTAAATATGTGCCGGAGCAGGATACCGATTTCATCTTCTGCACCATCGGTGAAGAGCATGGTTTTATCGGATCGGCCATCATTCTTTTGTTGTACCTGGTTTTCATTTTGCGGTTGTTGCATCTCGCGGAACGGCAGACCACCATTTTCGGGAGGGTGTACGGATATGCGGTGATGAGCATCTTCTTCTTTCACCTGGTCATCAATGTGGGGATGGTGATCGGCATCATGCCGGTAATCGGCATTCCACTTCCTTTCTTTAGCTACGGCGGCTCTTCGCTTTGGGGATTCACCATCCTGCTTTTCATCTTGCTGCGTATCGACAAGTCGCGCAGCCGACTATGAAAAAACTCTCCCCATCTGCATCATCGCTTCCGGAAAAAGGTTATTTTTGTCAAAAAGAGAGCCTGATGACAAAGAAAACGGCTTGAATGGAATACCATTGAGGAGTGGGTGCTCCATGCGGCTGGCGTTGATTGGATAGATTCGATGTCCGTTTCATGGTATCTGACGACATATTGAAAGTGGTGGAGCTGGTTGACTGAGTAACAAAGGGTTTACAATAAACCGATCAGGATGAGCAAACTGTTTGACATATGGTTGTTGAGCTTATGTCTGCACACCCTCAACGCGCAGCAGCCGCAAATCCCTGCGGACAGCATCCGTCTGTTGTTTTCCCAGACGAGAAAAGCTACCTATGACCATCGCCAGCTGTGGGACAAGGATATCTACGGACCCATCATGCTGGTTGATCCGGACAGCCGTGAGATCTTTGCCAATATGCCTGACAGCGAGGGGGTTCTGAAACCATCTGAAGGGATTTACAGGGGCATCCTTCCTGAAAAGATTCCTTTGGCCAATACAGATGTGGAGTGGGGTGGTCTTCATTGGGCGATGGCCCGACTGCCGCTGCCACCTGATCCTTACGACCGCCTGGAGCTGATAACCCATGAACTGTTTCACTGTGCACAACCATCCCTTGGGTTTCATTTCCGTCACGAAGAGAACAATCATCTCGATCGGAGGGAGGGGCGCATCTATCTGCGGCTGGAGCTTGAAGCTTTGCGTCAGGCGTTGCTGGCCGGCAGATACAACCGGTCGTTGGAACATCTACAAAACGCACTGCTCTTCCGCAGATATCGTCACCAGCTCTACCGGGGTTCTGAGGTAGCCGAGAACTACCTCGAGCTACTGGAGGGATTGGCCACCTATACCGGACAGATGATGAGTGGCCGTGACAAATGGCAATGGCGGGATTATCTCCTCACTCGCCTGCAAGTTTATGATAGATCGCCCTCCTTTGTGCGTACCTTTGCCTATGAGACCACCCCTGTCTATGGCTTTTTTCTCTATCAGAGGGAAAATGAGTGGAATAAACGGGTGACCGGCGAGAGCGACCTGACAGCTTTATTCGCTGAAGCATTCGGCATGGATCAACGCATCATCCTTCAGAGTCTCGTAAAACAGGTGGCAGTGGAGTACGGCGGCAGGAGAATTGCCGATGAGGAACTCAGACGGGAGCTCTCCAACAACACCCGTCAGGATATCTACCGTGAGAAATTTCTGGAAGAACCCCACCTTGAGATCCGGCTGGAGGAGATGGCGCTCTCTTACGACCTGAATGGGGTGATCCCTCTGGATGAAGATGAGGGAACGGTCTATCTCTCTATTCAGATCAGTGACCGTTGGGGTTTGCTCAATGTAGAGGAGGGGGGAGCCCTGTTGCGTTCCGACTGGCGCTGGATCATTGTGACCCCTCCGCTGGAGATCGATGGTAACAGAGTGACCGGCGAGGGATGGACACTTCTGCTGAACGAGGGTTACGTTGTGGAGGAAACAGCCGGCGGGATCTATCATATCTTCCGTAAACAATGAGGCTTTTTTTATTATTTTTGCAGCACAATTCAGATGCAAAATGATGAAGAAACTGATTCGCTTTTTGGGAAAGCTGATGATTTGGTTTGTGCTGCTCTCAGTGGTGGGAGTACTTCTTTTCAGGTTCCTGCCCGTCCCCGGCACCCCCCTGATGGTGATTCGTTCCGTTCAGTCGCTCAGCAAGGGAGAGCGACCGGTCATTAACTACCAGTGGGTTCCTTACGAACAGATATCGGATCACCTGAAACGGGCCGTGATCGCATCTGAAGACCAGCGATTCTACAGTCATCACGGGTTCGACAGGATTGAAATTGAAAAAGCCATCAGGGAGAACAAGAGTAGGAAAAAAGCGCGTGGCGCCAGTACCATTTCGCAGCAGACAGCCAAGAACCTCTTTCTCTGGCCTCGCTCCTCCTGGCTCAGAAAAGGGTTAGAAGCCTGGTTTACACTTTTAATTGAACTGTTGTGGCCAAAAGAGCGAATTCTGGAGGTTTACCTCAATATCATGGAGACCGGTAAGGGGCTTTACGGTGCCGAAGCGGTGGCACGAACCCATTTCAACAGCACCGCAGCAAAGCTTACCCCCCAGCAGTCGGCACTGATTGCAGCTACACTCCCCAACCCGTTGGTATACAGCTCACTTCAGCCCGATTCCTACATCAAAAGAAGGCAGGCCTGGATTCTTCGGCAGATGCCTGCCATTCATCTTGTCGAGGGTGGTGAAGAGAGGTGATTCACCTGTGAGCCGACCATTTGCTTCAATCTTTTTGGCTATGAGAAAGAATTTCGCTATTTTTACAGTTCGATTTCGGGAGGGGGTAGATATGCACGAAGCAGAAAAGAGAGCTGCTGAAACTCCCGTTCGATACCCACAGGCATTTTTACCGGGAACATCAGAGAAACTGCAAGTACGCACTTCAATCGAAGTTTCCTAAAAAAGAATCGGGTGATACAACTCAATCACAATAGCATCATGGCCGATGTGCTGGCAGAGCACTGCGAGTTGATTCCTGTGCTCAACCGTTTCGGAATCCGAATCGGTGTGGGTAATCATACACTGCTTGAATTGTGTGAAGCCGATGAGTTGAATGTTGACTTCATCCTTACGGTGCTCAACGTTTACCTCGACGACTCCTACCTGCCCGACACCTCACTCACCCTGTTTGATGCAGGATTGATTGCCGACTACTTTCAACGGACAGTGGAGAACTATATTGAAGTGCTGGTTCCCAACATCGAGAAGCACCTCAATGCTTTCATCGCGCTGAGCGGCAGCGAGAGCAGTGAGCTGAGTATGCTGCGTCAGCTCTTCCTTCGCTTCAGAGAGCGGATGACCGGCTACCTGCAACAGATGGCCGAGGATGAAAATGATGATCTTCCCGATGACCTGTTGCATGATTTGAAAAGTATTCTGATCAAACATTTATCGAGGGAATACAACCAGAACCTCGCCTATGCTACAATTTTCTCCGTGCACTCCCTCGAAAAGGATCTGGCGGCTCATAACCGCCTACGCAACAAGGTGCTTCGTCCCAAGCTGAATGAACTCGATCATACCGCTATCCAGGAATTACAGCAGTCAATCTCTGATGAGCACAACCACCGACAGAATGCCTCCAGCGACCGTGCACTTACCAACCGTGAAACGGAGATCCTGAGGTTGATCGTAAAGGGACACACCAACAAAGAGATTGCCGACGAACTGAACATCAGTCACAATACGGTGCTTACGCATCGCAAAAATATTATTGCCAAAACAGGTATCAAAACTGTTCCCGGCCTTACTTTCTATTGTATCCGCAACGGTTTGATATCGATGTAGCACTTTTTACCCATAGCCTGTATGTCAAAAAATAGTTTTCTTCGTGCCAATCTCACCAACTACGGTGAAGTAGTGGAACATCAATATGATCTGGCGATCCTCCCCTGGGGAGCGATTGAGCCCCACAATTATCATCTTGAAAGAGGCACCATAAGCAATTTGCTGCTGAGTGAGAACAAATAAGTTGGTGAATGCTTTTAAAAGCGCTTAAATTATCTTATTTTTGTCTGCTTTCTCTTCAGCCGGCATATAGCTCTTTAAATACGTATAACGAAGCAGAAGAAAAACATCAAAATAATAATAATAATAGTAAAATATGAGTAAACAGAGAGAAAAACTCTTCACCGATTTTCCACCGGTTACCACACAGGAGTGGATGGATGTCATCACCAAGGATTTGAAAGGTGCCGATTTTCAAAAGAGACTGGTCTGGAGAACCAATGAAGGGTTTCAGGTGAATCCTTTTTATCGTGCTGAGGATGTGGAAGGAAAGCCGGCGCTGGAGAACCTGCCGGGACAGTTCCCCTACGTGCGGGGCACGAAGAAGGAGAATGTGTGGTATGTACGTCAGGATATCGACGTAAAAGATTTTGCGGAAGCAAACAAAAAGGCTTTGATGTTGCTGAACAAAGGAGTGACCTCACTGGGCTTTCGCTTGCCGAAGAATGCACTTTCGGCAGAGAACCTGGCGCTGCTGCTCAATGGCATTGCTCCCGACAAGGTGGAGCTCAACTTCAGCACCTGCATTTCCCGTACCATCGAGCTGGCAAGGCTGGTGGTGGATTATGTACGGGGGCAGAATCTGAACGTGATGGAATGCTTTGGCTCCATTGAATTTGACCCCTTCAGAAAGATTCTGAAAAAAGGGATGGATGAACCCGATTGGGTAGAAAAGGCAGTTGAGATGGTACAGATCACCGCTCCGCTGCCTCGTTACCGTGCCGTCACCGTCACCGGCAGCCGCATGAATGATGCCGGTGCCTTTGCCTACCAGGAGCTGGGATACAGCCTCTCCTACGGTAACCAGGTGCTTTCGAAACTGATTGAAAAGGGAGTAGACCCCTCACTGGCTGCCAAGAAGATCAAGTTTGAGCTGGGCGTGGGATCCAACTATTTCGTGGAGATTGCCAAGTTCCGTGCCGCACGCTGGCTTTGGGCCGAGATCGTGAATGCTTACAAGCCACCCTGCCCGAATGACTGTGACAACAAAGCAGCCGACGGCACCTGCCGTTGCGCAGCAAAAATGAATATACATGCTACTACTTCCCGGTTTAACCAAACGTTGTACGACCCGTATGTAAATCTTTTGCGTACGCAAACCGAAGCCATGTCGGCCACCCTCGGTGCGGTGGACTCACTCACGGTACGTCCTTTCGATGAAGCGTTTGAAACACCCACTGCCTTTGCTGAACGCATCGCCGTGAACCAGCAGCTGCTGCTCAAGGAGGAGTCGCACTTTGACAAGGTGACCGATCCTTCTTCCGGCTCATATTACATTGAGACGCTTACCGCATCGTTGGCTGAGCAGGCCTGGAAGTTGTTCCTCGAAACAGAGGAGACCGGCTTCTATGAATCACTTAAGACCGGCAGTGTGCAGGATGCAATCAATGCCTCTGCCGGCAGCCGCTTTGGTGCTGCTGCCAGCCGCAAAGAGATCCTGCTGGGCACCAACCAGTATCCCAATTCCCGGGAAACGATGGCTGAAAAGATCGAAGAGAAGGAGAAGCATGGTTGCGGATGCAACCACGATCAGGAGGCGACACCGCTGAAGAAGCTCAACACGCGTCGCCTGGCCGATCCTTTCAATGAGTTGCGCCTTGCTACCGAGCGGAGCGGGAAAACACCGAAGGTGTTCATGCTTACCATCGGCAACCTGGCGATGCGTTTGGCCCGTTCGCAGTTCTCCGGCAATTTCTTTGCCTGTGCCGGTTATGAGCTGATCGACAACCTCGGTTTCAAGACCGTGGCTGAAGGAGTGCAGGCAGCGCGCGAAAAGAAAGCCGATGTGGTGGTGCTCTGCTCGAGCGATGAGGAATATAGGACCTATGCACCGGAGGCGTTTGACCTACTGAAGGATGGCTCTGAACTGTTCGTGGTAGCGGGTGCACCCGCTTGTATGGATGATCTGAAGGCCCATGGCATCGAACACTTCATCCATGTGCGCAGCAACGTGCTGGAGACACTGAAGATGTTTAATGAGAAACTATTATAAATCCGATCCGGTTTTTTGAATCGGATAGCGACAAAAAAATGGACAATGGAGGGAGAGGGAAAACTGATAAACTGGATCAAGGTGGCTCATCCCTGGGCTATCCCGGCATCGCTATCGCCGGCGCTGATTGGGTACTCCTATGTGTTTTATCTCTATAAAACAGGTGAGATAGCCGGTGTGAACTGGACTTTAGGTCTGCTGGCAGTGCTGGGCGCCCTCATCTTCCACCTTGCCGGCAACCTGATCAGTGAGTACCACGATTATGTGAGCGGTGTGGATGTCCAGGAGAAGATCGGTCCCGAGCGGCTGATCGTCAAGGGACTCTTCAAGCCCAAAACGGTTCTTTACTACGGATATCTGGTGCTGCTGGCGGGTATCCTCCTGGGAATCTACCTGTTGCTGCATACCGGACTTCCTCTTCTGGCGTTAGGCGTCATCGGAGCCATCAGTGCAGGCCTTTACTATCGCTTCAAGTATGTGGCACTGGGTGATTTGATCATCTTCATCACCTTTGGTATGTCGATTGCCCTGGGGGTGGCTTACGTGATGACCGAACAGCTCATTTGGCCGACTCTCATGGCGGTAACACCCACGGGGCTGCTGGTGGTGGCGATCCTGCATGCCAACAACACCCGCGACATGCTTCAGGACAAGGCTGCAGGTATTCGCACGCAGGCCATGCGCCTGGGGTTGGAAGGCTCTCAGGTGGTTTATCAAACCATCCTGCTGCTGGCCTATATGCTGGTAGCCATGGCGGTATGGTTGAAGGTGATCGCTCCACTGTCGTTCCTGGCGCTATTGAGCTTCCCCCTGGCAATGAGAAATATCAAGCTGATGAAGAAAGCAACGCTTGAGGATCTGGGCATCATCCGCTTTCTCGATGGCGACACCGCCAAACTGGTACTGCTTTTCAGCCTGCTGCTTGCTGCCGCCAATTTTATCGCTCCCTTTATTTAAAAGAATCAAAAAAAAAACAACACAGAATATGAAACCAAATTTCAAAGAGATAAACATTCAAACCGACGGATTCAGCTCTGTTGATGCGAAAGAGTGGGCTGAAAAGAATGAGATCAAGGCCGACTGGCTCACACCCGAGCAGATTCCCGTGAAACCGGTCTATACGAAAGAGGACCTCGAAGGCATGGAACATCTGAACTATGCTGCAGGAATACCACCCTTTCTACGTGGGCCTTATTCTACCATGTATGTGATGCGGCCCTGGACCATCCGTCAATATGCCGGCTTCTCCACGGCGGAAGAGTCCAACGCCTTTTATCGCCGCAATTTGGCAGCGGGACAGAAAGGACTCTCTGTGGCTTTCGATCTGCCCACGCACCGTGGCTACGATGCCGATAACGAACGGGTTGTAGGCGATGTGGGTAAAGCGGGCGTTTCCATTTGTTCTGTGGAAGATATGAAGATTCTATTCGACGGGATACCCCTGAACGAGATGTCTGTCTCTATGACCATGAATGGTGCCGTATTGCCTATCCTGGCATTTTATATTGTAGCTGCACAGGAGCAGGGAGCCCGGCTGGAGGAGATGTCAGGTACCATCCAGAACGATATCCTGAAGGAGTTCATGGTGCGCAACACCTACATCTATCCGCCTGAATTCTCGATGAGGATCATTGCCGATATCTTTGAGTTTACCTCAAAGAAGATGCCCAGGTTCAACTCCATCTCCATCTCTGGCTACCACATGCAGGAGGCAGGTGCCACTGCCGACATTGAGCTGGCTTACACGCTGGCCGACGGGATTGAGTATCTGCGTACCGGCATCAACGCCGGCATCGATGTGGATGCCTTTGCACCCCGCCTCTCCTTCTTCTGGGCAATTGGCATGAACCACTTTATGGAGATCGCCAAGATGCGTGCCGCACGTCTGCTCTGGGCCAAGATTGTGAAGAGCTTCGGTGCGAAAAATCCCAAGTCGATGGCCTTGCGTACCCATTCTCAGACCTCCGGCTGGTCGCTCACTGAGCAGGATCCCTTCAACAACGTCGGACGTACCTGCATTGAGGCCATGGCTGCTGCTCTGGGGCACACCCAGTCGTTGCATACCAACGCACTGGATGAGGCGATTGCGTTGCCGACCGATTTCTCGGCGCGTATTGCCCGCAACACCCAGATCTACATACAGGAGGAGACTCAGATCACCAAACAGGTGGATCCGTGGGGCGGCTCCTATTACGTGGAATCGCTCACACAGGAGCTGGTGGATAAGGCGTGGGAGCATATTCAGGAGATCGAGAAGCTGGGCGGCATGGCCAAGGCAATTGAGACCGGTCTCCCCAAGATGCGCATCGAGGAGGCAGCTGCCCGCACACAGGCACGCATCGACTCGGGTGTACAGACCATCATCGGGGTGAACAAATACCGCCTCGACAAAGAGGATCCCATCGATATTTTGGATATCGACAATACCGAAGTGCGCAAACAACAGGTTGAACGGTTGAGGCAGTTGAGAGCCGGTCGCGATAACGAAGCGGTACAAAAAGCGCTGGATGCCATTACACGGTGTGTGGAGACCCGAGAAGGAAACCTTCTTGAGTTATCAGTAGAAGCAGCACGCGTTCGCGCCACGTTGGGCGAGATCTCCGATGCCTGCGAGAAAGTAGTTGGGCGTTATAATGCAGTAATCAGAACAATAGCAGGCGTGTATTCATCAGAATCAAAAGCAGATGCAACGCTCGAAGAAGCGCGTGCACTCACCGATAAGTTTGCCCGCAAAGAGGGGCGCAGGCCAAGAATCATGGTTGCCAAGATGGGGCAGGACGGACACGACCGCGGTGCAAAGGTAGTCGCCACGGGCTATGCCGATTGTGGTTTCGACGTGGACATGGGGCCCTTGTTTCAGACTCCTGCCGAGGCAGCGCGACAGGCGGTGGAGAATGATGTGCATGTGCTGGGCGTTTCTTCCCTGGCAGCAGGCCACAAGACGCTTGTACCACAGGTGATCGAAGAGTTGAAACGCCTGGGCCGCCCCGATATCATAGTGATCGCCGGCGGGGTAATTCCCGCACAGGATTATGATTTCCTCTACAAGGCAGGTGTGGCAGCTATCTTCGGTCCCGGCACCAGTGTGACCAAATCGGCCTGTGACATCATGCACATCCTGATGAACGAATAATGGAAAACAATTAAAGTAACTGATAAAACAGATGATTATGGTAACGGAAAAGAGTACAAAAGCTGAAATCCTGAAAGCTTACGAAGCTCTGTTGAAAAAGGTGCAGGAAGAGAAGAGCAATATCCCGAAGCAGGTTCAGGAAGAGAAGAAAAAGAAGGAGATCGTGGAAAAGGTAACGGATGTCAGTCACGACGGTATTACACAAGGAATTGCGCACCTGAAATCGTCGTTGGCCACTTCTTTGGACGAGTTGGAGGCTCAGTTAAGCAGTGAGTTTAAGAAACTGGAAGAAATACGGGCTGCTATTGCAGTGGAGAAGCAATATCTCGAAGACCTCTATTCCCTGTCGGCCAACACCGATTCGTTAGCTGCCATGTTGCTGGTGCAGAAAGAGAAGAAAGAGGCCTTTGAAACATCCATGAAAGAGAGAGAGGAAGCCTTCAATCGGGAGATGAACGAGAAAAAAGCGTTGTGGGAAGAGGCGAAAGCCAGACAAAAGGCGGAAGAGAAAGAATATCTGGACGACTTAACAAAACGCCGCAAGAGAGAGGAGGATGAATACCAATATAACCTTAAAATTACGCGTCAGAAAGAAAAGGATGACTATGAGACCAAAAAGGCTCAACTCGAGAAAGAACTGATTGACCGGAAAAATGCTTTTGAACAGGAGATATCGCAACGCGAGCAGGCAGTGAAGATGGCAGAGGCCGAGCTGAACGATTTAAGAAAACAGGCAGCCGGTTTTCCCGGTGAATTGGAAAAAGCGCTGAAAGCCAAAGAACAGGAGGTTACAAACGCATTGAAAAACAAATACGAATTTGAAATTAAGCTCTCGGGCAAACAGAATGAAGCGGAAATTCGCCTTCGCGATCAAATGATCGAGTCGCTGCAACAAAAAATAGAGGAGATGCAGGCACAATTGAAAGAATATGGCGATAAGGCAAACCGGGCGGAAGAAGGGGTAAAAGATATTGCCATGAAAGCCATAGAAAGTACGGCCAAGATAAAAACATTTGCCGAACGGCCGGAACCCGTATCCAGCAAAGAATGATGTGCATAATCAGCGCTTTTAATTCAGATTCCTGAAGGTGTCAACCCTGTTTCATTTTTTTGAATGAAATAAACAAAAAGGTCATTAGAGGGAGAAAATCGACGGAAATAGTTTATCTTTGGATCCTTGTAATCGGTTGGCTGGAGGGTGTAATCAGAAAGTAGACCCATTTGTGTGCAAGGCTGACACCGAAATGACATCTTCTGAATGAGTTTAATGCTCAGAAATAATTATTACTGATGTTTCGCAGTTGAAAAAGAAGTTGATAATCAGAGAATAAAAAAATAAAAAAGCAGCATATTTTAGCTAATATATCATTGAAAATGATTATCTTAGCAACTGGATACAAAACCAATAAAATATGCTGCAGGACAAAGATATTAAAAAGATTCAAGAGTTGAA